>JBCCFC010000039.1:0-22195 GCA_039029935.1 Chloroflexota bacterium | reverse complement strand
TGGACAAATTGGTCGAGGATTTGAACCTGACCCGGGACATCAGCCGAAATCCACTTTTCGATATCATTATCAATTATTTTAATTTGGGCCAGCAAGAAGCAGATATCAAATTGGATCCCAATGCTATTCTGGATTTGGGAGGAATGAAAATTCAACACGATCTGGAGTTTATCTTTGAAGAAAGATTGAATGGGATAAAATTTACGATTTGTTTCCTCTCAAGATCGATAACAATTAGTTTGAGCTTGTGGCGGTCTACAATTTTCTGGATCTTTAGTTTCTCGGGTTGTTTGAGGTTTAGTGGGGTAGGAGGTAGAATAAAGAAAATATAGTCAAAATTATGCAAGCCAAACAAGGGATAGTCAAATGACGAGAAGCATATTCGAAACGCAAGAAAAAATCGACCAGCATCAAATCTTAACCAACCTATTAGAGCTGAAAGACCTAGTGATAGTTGGACAAGAGTTTGACGAAGAAGAAGAAATGCATATATTTATATGTGCCCCAAAGTACGAAATCGCAGTATGTCCGTGTTGTGGAATGGTGAGTACGAAAATCCATGAATACAAGGATCAAAGAACAGTTCGTGACACACCATTGTATGGAAAGGGTACATGCTTGGTATTTAACTCAAGAAGGTTTGACTGTACGGTGTGTAGAAACCATTTCACCCAAGAAATCCGAGACATAGTACCAGATTGCAGCTATACATACAGACTGGCAAAGGAAATCGCAGACCCCAAACGAAAACAGGCAGTATCAACATTAACAGAAATCTACCAATTAGGCTATAAAAAAGTAGAGGGAATTATCCTTAAAGCAGCCGAATTGAAATTAGATGAACGCCGAGAGAATCCAATCCAAGTGACCCGATTAGGCATTGATGAAATCAGTACACAGAAAGGACAGGGGAAGTATGTTCTTGTCCTAACAGATTTAGAAAGACGGATTCTGATTGATATATTGCCTGACCGCACCAAACAGGGACTGATCGACTGGTTAAACGAGCCTACGCCAGGCATTGACCTGTCACGATTGGAGAGTGCTGCCACAGACCTGTGGAGTCACTATCGAGATGCGGTTCTTGAGGTTTATCCTGACGTTTCTGTCGTTGCTGACCGTTTTCATGTTGTTCAAAATCTTCATGAAGCCATTCATGAGGCTCGACGAAAAGCGCAGAAAGATGCCAAAACGGATGAACAGCGAACGCAACTCAAGGGACTTCGCTACCTTCTCTTGAAAAATCGCGATAACCTTTCCGAGAAAAAGGATTTGCCTCGACTTGAACAGCTTCAACTTGACCACCCCTCCCTTTACGAACTTTGGTCTCTACGCCAAGACCTGCATGACTGGTTTGAGACTGATACCTCTCCTCAACTCGCTCGTCCCGCTTTGTTTGAGTGGATTGAGCGCGCTCGTCAATTACCCTTTCCTTCCCTCCATACCTTTTGCAATACCTTGACAAACTGGTCCGAATACATCCTCAACTTTTTCACCCATCGCATTACTAGCGGGTTTGTTGAAGGCATGAATTCTAAAATTCGTTTTGTCAATCGGGTCTCTTCTGGTATCTCCAGTTTTCATAACTTCCGCCTCCGCATGATTCTCTCTTGCGGTTAGTACCCCCCACCCCACTAGACCTCAAACAACCCTGTAAGGTTCCACCATCAACGGTCATCACGCTAAAGGCAAACTCATCGCCGTTACCATCAAAGGTGTAGGAAATAAAGTCACAGGCACTGGCGGGATTAAACTCCCAATAGCGCGAGGAACGGGGAGCCATCGAGACGTTGTTGTCAGTGGTAAAGTTCTCACCCAATGTATGAACACGATGCCCTGAAAATGGATTGGTGTTGTTGTTGATTTCGGTGTCGAGAAAACCGATCCGCGCATCGGTGGGGGTATAGCGATGTGCATAGAGTGCCAACATGTAGTCGATAAAGTCGGTCAGTACATCGCTACTGCTCTGTTTGTCAAGGAACCCTGGGTGTCGCAAGTCGACAAAACATCATTGGAACGCGTCAACAAAACGTTTATTTCGCCCAGTTATGAAAAGCGAGAGAGCGATCTCATTTACAAGGTCAAACTGAAAGACCAAGACATCCTTATCATCATCTTGACAGAATTTCAGTCTAAAGTTGATCGTCTGATGGGGTTGCGGTTTGCATACTATATCTTGTTATACTATATGGATTATGTTAATGACATCAAAGAAATGGATAAAGAGGACAGAGAACGGGGGTTCAAATTACCAGTCGTCTCCCCGATTTTGCTGTATAATGGCAGTAACAACTGGAGTGCGCCAACTGACCTAGCGGGGTTAATTGAAGAACATCCCAATTTAGGTGAATACAGACCGCGATTTAGGTATTTTCCAATTATACAAAATTCGTTTTTAAAAGAGAAATTGCTCGATATCAGGGACATCGTTTCAACAATTTTTCTTGCTGAAACGAATTTCGATATTGATTTATTGAAAGATGAAATGCTTGCGCTTTATCAACGAGAGCCAGATAAAACTGCCATATCCATTTTGTTGAATTGGTTTCGACAGTTATGGGGGCTATGAAGCGTTCCAAGCGTTGCTGGATGAGACTTTGGCTGAATCGTAATTTTTGTTTGAGCGGTATGAGGCGAACTAAACTATTCACCCTTTTACTTAATTTTTTGTCGACGATTGAAACTTTATTCTGTGGAATGGCCTTACGCAGACTGGTATCTGCGTAACTGGCTTTCTAAGTAGGTGACTTGTGGAAACAGAAAACTCATATACATTTGGGCAATGTACACGTATAAATTTAGAAAAGTGGTTTGGGTTACGAAGTACGTGGTCCAGCCCGACATTGGATAGTTGGCTCAATACCAAGTTCACACTTACTGATCAAGAGAAGAGTGTTCTTACCTTGTTCCAAAAAGGACTGATTATTGGTCATGACGCGTGGAATGAGCAAGAGTTATCCATGCATTTTATCGGTCCTATTTTTACTATTGCTAATTTTATGGAGCCATATCAGTTTAACTTCTTTGCAGGACGTAAAATTGGTACAACAATCTCCGGTGTAAAAGATGATATCGAATTAAGCGGGGAACCTGATGGCCTCATCGCTACTGGATATTGGGAACCAGAAATCCCGATGTTTGCTTTTAGCGAATACAAACGTACACTGGACCCTAATGGCGACCCCGCAGGGCAAGCGTTGGCGGCAATGCTCGTGGGACAAACACTGAATCAAAACGCACACCCCATTTATGGATGCTATGTCGTTGGGTATGACTGGCGGTTTCTGATCCTCGAAGATAAGCAGTATATGATTAGCCGTAACTATTCGACGTTAACTGACGAGATATTTGACATTCTACGCATCTTGAAAGCACTTAAGCAGATTATTGTGGAGCAGATAGCAAATTAGAATAACGGTCATGCTGCACTACAACGGATTTGGGGTTGGAACGGATTATTTCCACGCACGGATGTCAGAATCCGTTCGCTACCTAAATCTGCTGTCGTATGTTTTTGGTTTATTTTTCAACTTTAGATACGCGGATATAACTGCGGAAAGAAATCCCCTACAATCGCATCCCCCTCGCAATACCCAGCTGCCTCAAACATGGCCCGCTCCCCTTTGGCCCAATCACCACGATAGCGCAACACACCATCCTCTTTGGTCATGCGCAGCGTATAACGACGCACCGTCTCGGTGGGGATGACATCCGACAGCCCGCCATGCAGGGTGCGCATGTCAAAATAGAGACAGTCGCCCAACGCCAAATCAAAGGAAACCAGATCATAGGCATCTGGGTTGGCGTTGATATCCGGCGGGATTTCATAGCGCACCCCGTTGACCTCAACTGCACCGTCTGTGTCAGCCTTGTGTCCATCACCAAAACGGACACGCATAAAGTGCTTGCCCCACAGATGCGATCCACGCACAAAGGCAATGCCATTTTCTTTGGTGACAGGCTCTAGCGGCAGCCAGAGAACACACATCGTGCCAAAAAAATCGAAATAAGAAAGGTCTTGGTGAAAGGGTGGTCGTGATTTGGAGCCAGCCTCGCGCATGAACCAGTTGTCCATTACCAAGTTGACGCGTTGCGCATCCAGTAGCTGACAAGCATGGGCGGCGGTTGGCGACTTACGCACAAATTTTTCAAAGCCATCAAATAGACTCCACGACCAAAAGTCCTCATAATAGGCCGGCGCATTTGCCTCTTTGGTATGACTGACCAAGTGCGGACTAGGCCGATTGAGTGACTCATCAATCGTGGTACGTAGTAGGTCAATCCATTCACGGTCAAACTTCTGGCGTAACACGACCACCCCATCGCGCTGAAAGTTTGCGATTTCTTCTGGCAAAACTTGTTCTGTTTGATGTAATTGGTTCATAAGTTTTGATAAAGGTTGAAGAGTTGAACGGTTGAATATACACGCAAAACATCAATGATTTATGATTTACTGCCAACTTCCCACTCTAGAACGCTTCTCTCCTTTCAATCTTTTTCTCATCCACAACAATACCTACTCATAAACTTTAAGATATGAATGCTAACAATAGTTTGATACCGTACCTGTAGTATGAGGTCTTCATCATATTTGGAATCGCTTTCTTTGACCGAGAAAGTATCGAGACATCCAGATTGGTCCAATGAATTGAGGGATTACCCATTTTTTCAAAAAATTGGTCATCCCTCAATTAATTTGACCAATCTAACAGATCTCCAAACAGCATTCTATCTCACGACTGCACCAAATCCAATTCCGGCTGACGCGGCCCCTCAACCCACACCTGCCCATCAGACCAATTTTCCTGCTTCCAAATAGGCACAATCGCCTTCAAACGTTCAATGGCATAGCGGCAGGCATCAAAGCAGCCATCACCACGATGGGGTGTTGTCACGGCAATGACCACGCTGGGTTCACCAATGTCACAGCGCCCGATGCGGTGCAGAATGCTAACTGACTTCACCATCGGCCATTTTCCCTTCACTTCTTCACCAATCTGCGCCATCATCTTCTCGGCCATTTCCGTATAGGCTTCGTATTCCAGAAAATCAGTGCTGCGCTCACCCGTCTCGGTATTGGTTGCGCCGCGCACCACGCCAGAAAAGACGGTGATTGCACCACAATCTGGTCGTGTGACCCGTGCCGCCACATCATCCAATGACAACGGCTTTGTCGTGATTTCAAAGAGCTTGGGCTGTGTATCTGATTCGCCAGAATCACCTTCACCTGATCCACCTTCACCCGAACCACCAGAAACTGGCGGAAAAAGCCCCACCCAATCACCTTCTTGGAGTAGATGGTCAAACTGGACGTACTCCTGGTTGACGGCTGCGTAGAGCGAACGGCCAGTCAGTTGTAAGTTGGGATATTGTTGTTCCAATGTATCTATCAATGTTTGAATCGTTGCTGAGGCGGTTGTCTTGTCATCAGTACTGCCATCTGTATTAAGTTCAATCTGTTGTTGTGACCAACCTGCTTGTTGGCGCAAGGTTGCAAAAAGTTTTACAGTTACATTCATGTTATATTCATTCTCGTTGCCAATCACCGGACTTGCCGCCCTGTTTTTCGAGCAGGCAAATATCTGTGATGGTCATGGTTTTCTCGACAGCTTTCGCCATATCATAAATCGTTAACGCAGCGGCACTCACCGCTGTCAGTGCTTCCATCTCAACACCCGTCTTGCCCTTGCAGCGCACCTCGGTGGTGATAACAATACAGTTGCGCTGCTCATCAATCGTAAAATCGACGGCGACTTTGGAGAGTAGCAGGGTGTGACAGAGTGGGATGATCTCCGGTGTACGTTTGGCGGCCATGATGCCTGCGATACGTGCTGTCGCCAACACATCGCCCTTGGGGACGTTGCCATCACGAATGGCAGCCAAGGTTTCCGGCAGCATATGGACCTTGCCCTGTGCAATGGCAGTGCGGCTGGTGATGGCTTTTTCGCCGACATCGACCATGGATGCATGGCCCTGTGCATCTAAATGGGTAAGCTGGTTGTTTTGTTGATTTGCTGACATCGTATAGGTTTATCCAATTTCTGCTTTCAGGAAGGGGTGATCGATACTAGACATACCTATATCCTTGATACCCCTTTCTGGAAGTGTGGTTTTATCCAATCATTAACGCTGTTACAACGCTACCTGCGGGCAATATTCCCTCTTGTTGCGGTAATGCCAACAACGCATTGGCCGTGCGCATACTGAGCAGGCGGCTGCTGGCTTGGCTTCCTGTACTCGTCGCCAGAAAACCACCATTGCCATCGTTAAGTGTTGCATCCCAAGTGACGGTTGCTCGATGATATTCGGGACGATAGCTATCCAAAGGCAATGGTTGCGCCAAATGCGCCTGTACCCGTTGTAGATTGGGATCAGGCCATCCTGCCAATTTGCGCAGTGCAGGTACGGCCATCAGATAGAAGGTGACAAGGCTACTCACTGGGTTGCCCGGTAGCCCAAAGATGAGCTTTTGTTGTCCATCAACGGTGGCGGTGGCAAAGGTCAATGGCTTGCCTGGCTTCATGCGGATGCGGCCAAAGTGAACCTGCCCCGCATGTTCAAGCAGTGGTTTGATAAAGTCCATGTCGCCCATCGACACACCACCGGAGGTCAATAGCACATCGGCCTTTGATAGCCCTGTATGAATGCGCTCTTCTAGTTCGGCTTGGCTGTCCTTGGCAATGCCCAAATCGAGCATGGCTCCGCCTGCTGCCTGCACCGCTGCCATCAACATTGAGCGATTGCTGTCGCGGATTTTGCCGGGCGTTAAGCCCTCGGTGGGTTCGACCAACTCATCGCCTGTAGACAATATTGCCACTGTGGGGCTTGGATAGACAGGGACACGGGTTGCACCTGCTGTTGCCAACAGACCAATTTCGGCAGCGTCCAGCCGTTCACCCGCTGCTAAAATCAATTGCCCTGCTTCAATATCTGACCCAATGGGGCGAATGTCATCACCCGGCTTAACGCTGGCGTTGATCTTGACTTGTTCATCCAATGGCTCTGTATCTTCCACCATGATGACGGCATCTGCTCCTGTGGGGATGGGGGCGCCAGTGGTGATATAGGCAACACTGCCGGATGTTACGGTAAACTCAGGGACAACACCTGCTGTCACTTCGCCAACAATTGGATAGGTGCCGGGGCCATCAGTCGCAACCACGGCATAGCCATCTTTGACAGAAGCGGGAAAAGGTGGCAAGGCTTCCTGAGCCATTACATCCTCAGCGAGAATGTGACCATTTGCTATGTCCAGTGAAACCGTTTTGGGTTGTAATCGAGGTGATTGGGCAAGGACTGTTGCCAGCGCATCGGCAACCGATAACATTGGATATGGTGATGTAGGCATAGATTTCTAAATTGCTCTCCTCTAGTGTGATGCTTGCGGCAGTTCCAATTCAACAACAACACCGGGACCATCTTCACGGTTTTGGATTCGACAAGACCCGCCTGCCCCCCAAACATAGGTGGCAACCATGGTTAGCCCCAATCCAATCCCCGGTACTTCGCCTGTAAAGTGTTTCTCCGCTTGATAGTATGGTATCCAAACTTTGTTTAATTGCTCTGGCGAGAGCGTGATACCGTTGTCTTTGATTTGAATTTGTAGCGTATCTGGTTGAATGCGACTCGCTTGAACCAGTATTTGGGGCATCTTTTCAGGGTGGAACTTTTTGGCGTTGTCTAGTAGCTCAATCAAAATCCATTCAACGGCTTCTCTCGATATATTGCATTCAAAATCTGGTGTGGGAGACTCAATTAAAATGACATTGGCCTCTAAGCTTTGCTGAACATCCTCAGACAATTTGTCGCGATTCATCTGTAATTTGTTGCCCGTCACCGCATCCAAAACCGCTGTCGTTAGCTCTAAATCGTCCCCCCACTGTTGGATCATCTCGGCGAGATCACGCGGTCGGAAATGGACCCCCGATTTGGCGAAACGTTTACCGTCAACATAGTGCATGATATCGTCAACTGTGTCGATTAACCGCTGCATACTGCGCATGGCCGACCCTGCCAAATCACCGATATCCTTGGCTTCTAGGTTTTCAATAAAATCGGGTGAGAGGAGTTGCAGACTACCGCTCATGATATGCAATGGCGTATTGAGTTTGTGCATAATCATCGAGTGAAAGGTCCACATACTGCGCTGTTCGGTCATGCGGCTGGTCACGTCTTGCATCCGAATCAGCCTGTGCGAAGGGGCTTCCCATGTTGGCTCTTTGATGGTCACTTCCAACCAGGTAGATGAAGATGAGTCGGTTTCGGGTCGGATCAGATAGTGAATTTGGTCTAAATTATGATTGGGGGTGTCTGCCCATGTTGCCCAAACATCGCTTGGCTCACATCGGTACTGGCGTTTGAACAAAGTCAAAAATTCGGCGGGGATAATCTCGTCATAGTCATCGGCTGATGTCGGCAAGCCAAGATAATTGCGTGCATTGGCGTTGGCATAGGTAATTCTATCGGCCTCATCCAGCAACAAAAAGCCATCCTCAGCCTGCTCGACCACCCACTCAAACCGTGCCCGTTCTTCGAGCAATCGACGATACCGATTGAGACGGGTAATCGTATTGATGCGGGTCAGCAGTTCGCTTGTGTCAAAGGGTTTGGTAATGAAGTCATCCGCGCCCGCACGCAATCCGCGCAACCGAGAGCGGCGGTCATCCAGGGCCGTTACCATGATTACGGGGATGTTTGACAACTTATTATCTGCGCGAAGGCGTTGACAGGTTTCGATCCCATCCATGCCCGGCATCATTACATCCAGCAAGATGAGATCAGGGATAAACTCCGCCGCTTTTTGCAACGCCTGAAATCCATCGTTGGCAAAGTCTAGCTCATATTTGGGCGAAAGCAGAATTTCTTCTAAGGTAATTCGGCCGATTTCCGTATCATCGACAATTAAAATTTTGCTTTTTCCAGTCGTCGTGTCTGGAGATGTTACTATCGTATTTCGCATAAGGTTATCTCTTATTACCTGTTCTTAACACTGGCAGTGAATCGTAGGTCATCGCTACCAGCGTGACATTCTGGGACAAACTAAGAATGTCACGCTGACCCAAAGGGTTCCCCCGATGACCTACTTAAAATTCACCCAAAAGCGTACTGATTTTGATTACCAATGTGCTTGGATCAATCGGCTTGCTGACATAATTATCGGCCCCCGCATCCAAACATGCCTGTCGGTCTTTGGCTGTTGCAGCCGCCGTCAACGCCAAAACCAATATGTCATCGTAGTCTGGGTTTGCCCGAATCTTTGTGGTTGCCTCCAACCCATTCATGACAGGCATCTGAATATCCATGAGGATTAAATCTGGTTTGCGGATAGCCATAAAATCAAGTACCTCTTGGCCGTTGCTGGCTGTTTCCACCTCAAACCCCTCGTCCTCCAGAAATTCCTGAATCGTCAAACGATTAATCTCGTTATCATCAGCCAACAACAGCAGAGGCAAATTTTCACCATCATCGTCGTCGATATAGTCATCATCCTCGATAAGGTCGTCATCCTCATCTGAATCCACAATCGCATAACCACCACCCGTGCCTGTACCAATCTCTTCCGGCTCATCTTCAACTGTTGTATAATCCCAAGGCATGGTGATGGTGAATGTGCTGCCGACTCCTGGCTTGCTGTCAATGGTAATCGACCCTTTATGCAGCTTGGTCAACTGTGCCACCAACGCTAACCCTAACCCTGATCCAGAAAATGATCGCGATAGACTGCTATCCAGCAAGGTAAATGGCTGGAAAAGCTGTTCTTGGTTTTCGGTGGAGATGCCAACACCCGTATCCCAAACACGGAAGTAAATCAGCTCCTCCAGCGTATCGGATTGCACATCTAGCCCAACCTCACCACCCACATCGGTAAATTTTACCGCATTATCCAACAAATTTACCAACATTTGTTTCAGCCTTTGCTGGTCTGCCTCAATATACTGCGGGGTTGAGGTTACGTTGAGATGCAGTTGAATCTGCTTTTCATCTGCCAACTCTTGGATTGTGTTGACGCAGGCTCGGCAAACACCACCGACCGAAACCAAGGTTGATTGAAACTCCAGCCGATCTGCCCCAATTTTAGCCAAGTCGATAATGTCATTGACCAAGGTTAAAAGTGATTTGCCACTATCCGAGATCACGCCCAACAATTTCAATTGCCGCTCGTTGAGTGGGCCACGCTTTTGCCCCATGAGTGCTTCTGAAAGTCCCAAAATGGCGTTGAGCGGGGTGCGTAGCTCATGGCTCATGTTGGCGAGAAACTCATCTTTGGTCCGTGCGGCTTGCTCCAGTTCTTTATTGGCTTTTTGTAATTCCTGTGTACGCTGCGCCACACGGCTTTCCAAATCACTGGCATAGCGTTCTTGTTGCCGCCGCAGGATGGTCTGCTGAATGCTCACCGCCATTTTGTCTGCGACCTCTTTGAAGACTTCTAAATCTTCGGAGGCAAAGGGGTTTTCGGCTTCACGACCCAGAATCAAGGCACCGACCATTATTTCTTCGGCGACCAATGGTACGACCAAAAATGAATCGGTGCTGCTATCATATAAGCCGGATGACAGCAGCAGTTGGATAAACTGTGCATCGTCACCATCTACATAAAAAATATCGTGGGAACCCAATTCGGCAAAATATTCAAAATCGGTTAACGAATAGACATTATCCTCAATCTTTGCGGGTTGCCCATTGCGATCGGGGTGGCTTGTAAGGACGATGCCCTGATCCCGATCCGTGTCATATTCAACAACACAGGCTTGGCGGTGTGGAATTAAACGGATCAAGAAGTTCAGAACGGTGCGTGCAATTTCGCGCAATGACTGCGCATCAAGAATTTGGTTGCGAATCTCATGGAGAATTTTGAGCCGCTCGGCTACTTTGTGGTAACTCATTTCGCTGGCGCGAAGTGCTTGGGCGGTACGATGGGCGACAAGCAGGTGGTCGATGATAAAGGGAATTTCGTGTATATAATAGCCGTTGCTATCTTTGATGATATAGTGGTTGATGCCATCTTGCAATGCTTGCGCCAGATGTACTCGACGGGATTCTTGTAGTAAGAGAATCACAGGAATCTCTCTCATACCATTGGTTAACATCCCCCCATAGGAGCAAACATCATCCCAAAGAATAATATCTGGCTTTTTTTCAAGGAGAACGGTATGCAAATCGGCTGGGCAGCGAACATCCGCCATGTTATAGGCCAAATGCTCCATTTGCATATGGGCGATAAATTTGTCTTTCTCAAAGGCTGCATGTTGATTTGGGTCGGTGACAATGAGAACAACAGGTGGTTCACTGACAACTTGATTCGTGCTATCCATTAGTAACTCTTCTTCATGTCTTAAATAGAAAGATAATATTCAGGCATAGCTAAACATTCTCTTACAAATAAGTAGGCGTTGCTTTTTAAAACGATTCTCATTAAATATTATACAGGTACTTATTTTATCTAAGAAATATGGTAGATTCCCAAAAACGAAGTTCGATTATATAATTATTGAAATTTGACAAAAATTTGTAGGCCATTAATCAGTATTCAGTATTCAGTAGGTCGGTATTCAGTAGGTCGGTATCAGTCGTACGCCGATTACCGACCTGCCGATTACTGCTCTACCGCTACACCGACCTACGTACATAAGATGAAAGAACCATTATGCAAAATATTCAGTCATTTGCCGAACAGGTCACGGCCAATGTAGAAAAGGTGATTGTTGGAAAGCAGAGCGTGATTGAGACATTGCTGATTGCATTGCTCTGTGAAGGACATGTGTTGTTGGAAGATGTGCCAGGTGTCGGCAAGACTATGCTGGCGCGTGCGATGTCGGTGACATTGGGGCTAGAGTTCCAACGCTTACAATGTACACCGGACCTGCTGCCTAGTGATATTTCAGGCGTGAGCGTCTTTAATCAAGAGACACGCCAGTTTCAGTTTATACCCGGTCCTGCCTTTACACAGATCCTGTTGGCCGACGAAATCAACCGTGCCACGCCCCGTGCCCAAGCTGCCCTGCTGGAGTGTATGGGTGAGCGTCAAGTGACCGTTGATGGGGAAACACGAAAACTGCCACGCCCGTTTATGGTGATGGCAACGCAAAATCCAATTGAATATGAGGGGACATTTCCGTTACCAGAGGCGCAGTTGGATCGCTTTATCTTTAAGCTGGGCTTAGGGTATCTGTCCGCAGAGGAAGAAAGCAATATGTTGCTTAATCTGGGTGGACAGCACCCCATCGAGACACTACAATCGCTGCATGAGATCACGGGTGAGGTGACAGATATCCCTGCCCTTTCGCAACAGGTATGGACCGTGCGTGTCGATGATAGTCTGCGTCACTATATCGTAGCCTTAACACAGGCAACTCGTTCTCATGGTGAATTGGCAATGGGGTCTAGTCCACGTGGGTCTCTGGCCCTCTACCGCGCATCGCAAGCCAAGGCTGCACTCCAAGGGCGTGATTATGTGCTGCCCGATGATATTCAGTCGCTAGTTCCACTGGCACTGCCGCATCGCTGCATTGTTAAACCGGAAAGCGCACTGCGTGGGCGCACAGCCGAAGCAATTGTTAACGAGGTCATGGAAGCAACGTTATTGGATTTGGGTGAAGCTGAGTAACCCACCGAATGAATTCGGTGTCTAGTATAGCAAGTGTGCTGAAGCACACTGTAGCGTATCGACATCAACCTGTTTGGGAACCCTCTCCGGGTGAGTTTTTTTCATATTAGCATAAGTTGAATTCCATGTGACTAATTAGGAACAATTCTAATGCATAACCTTTTTATAGCGTTAATCATCCTCTTCCTCACAGCCGTCCTTCTGCGCATGGACTGGGTCTATTACCTTGTTTATGTGGTTGGTGGTGTCTGGCTCTTTAGCCATTGGTGGATTCGCCGCAGTTTGGACCATCTACAGGTACAGCGTACCTCCACCCACCGCGCCTTTGCCGGCGAAATTGTGGAAGCGGGTGTCTCGTTTATCAACACAAGCTGGCTCCCGCTGCCTTGGCTGCATGTGCAAGAGCAAATTCCACTGGACCTCAAGGATGCGCTTGATTATCAAACGGTTATCACAGTGGGGAGCCAATCCAAAAGTCAGTATAAATACACACTTTCCTGTAAAAAGCGTGGCTACTACCCCATTGGCCCGTTGGTGTTGCGGACAGGTGATCTCTTTGGCTTTACCTCAACCACATGGCAGGAAAATGCAGACGTATACATGACCGTCTATCCTCGTGTGATGACGTTGGAAGAATTGGGCGTCTCCAGTCGCTCGCCCTTTGGCACACTTTCAACCAATCAGCGGCTTTTTGAGGACCCGACACGCATCTCCGGTGTGCGTGATTATGTGAGCGGTGACAGTATGCGGCGCATCCACTGGAAGGCCAGTGCCCGTGAAGATTCACTGCTGGTAAAAAAATTCCAGCCCGCCATCTCGCTCAACGTCACCATTGTCCTCGACCTCAATCGCAACGCCTACCAAACCCAGCTACAGACCAGTGACAGCGAGTGGGCAATTGAAGTCACCGCCTCGCTTGCCAACTATGTGACCGAGCAGCGTCAACCTGTGGGGCTACTGAGCAATGGCCGCGACCCCTTCTCGGAGACGATTGCGACGCCGCTGCTAGCGCGCAATGGTCAAGGGCAATTGATGGCGATTCTGACTGTGTTGGCACGCATTCAACTACATGATTTTGAGCAAGAGCTAGAGGACTGGCTCCCCAGCAAACTGGTAGATTTGGCTTGGGGAACAACGCTCCTTGTGGTTACACCCAAGCTGACGGAGAGAACACTCTGGGCGTTGCATGGCGCCTATCGACGGGGGTCAAGCGTTACTGTGTTGATTTGCTCGCAGTTTGCCGAGTATGAGCTATTGAAGGCACAGGGGGAACGGTTAGGGGTTCGTGTGGAGCGGACGGTTTGGGAGAGGGATTTACAGCGGGTGTAGGACTCAAAAGTTCGATGATGATAAGGAGCATAGACGAAATGCATTTTGCCGTGATTGGTTCGGGCAGCGTGGGCTGTCTATATGGGGCGACGTTGGCGCATTATAGTGGTGCTGATGTGCAGGTCACGATGATTGATATTGATCAGGCGCATGTGGACGCCATGCAAGCGAATGGGCTGCGTTTTGAGCAGGAAAATGATGAGTTTGTTGCCAATGTGACAGCGACAACCGATCCCAGTAACGTTGTGCCTGTGGATGTGGCACTCATCTGTGTCAATGGCTATAGCACCAGAGAAGCGGCGCAATCGGCCAAGACGATCCTCAAGGATGATGGCTATGCCATTACGCTTCAGAATGGGCTAGGCAATGTCGAGGTGTTGGTGGATGCGCTGGGCAAGGAGCGTGTATTGGGTGGCATCACCTATCACAGCGCGGTGGTGGTTGGGCCGGGTCATGCGCGTCATGGCATCGTGGGCAAGACGCCAATTGGAGAGTTAGATGGCATCACCAGCCCCCGTGTCACAGTATTGGCCGGGAGGATGGCAAAGGCGGGGTTGAGTCCGGTGATTGATGACAACATTATGTCTGTGATTTGGGGGAAGTTTGTGCATAACTGTAGCCTCAACGCCATCTGTGGCATCACCCAACTACGCCCTGGTCACATTAGCGAAGTACCAGAGTTGGATGAATTCCAAGATATGATCATCGAGGAGACAATGGCGTTGGTCAGAGCCAAAGGCATTACGTTGCCTGAACCCGACCCTCGACCCGCAATCAAGGCATTTTGTGCCATTCGTTTTCATTTGGTTTCGCTGACACAGCATCTGATGGCAGGCAAGCCCACCGAAATCGACTCGCTCAACGGCTATGTGGTGGAAGAGAGTAAAAAGTTGGGGTTGGCTGCACCCTATAACGACGCCCTCACGCGTCTGATTAAGGGGCGTCAGCATATTCCTGCCAATGAACTTGGCCCAGCATCGGCATAATTTGGGCATATCAAATCAATGCCACAACGACTAATTCACATCATCCTGCGCTGTGCATTGCTGCTACATCTGCTGTCGATTGGCATGGTCCTGAGTACCTGCACAGATGGACAGCAGATGTCGCCACCCGCTGAGGAAACCACGATCACTGCGCGTATGAACGATGCGATCCGTCCGTATATACCCAGATCCATTGTCAGCTACGTTGAAGACATCTTGTTTAGCCAGCCACCAGAAATTCCAGCCGACGTGATTGCTGACGCGCTGGGTCAAGAACCAACGGGTGTACTGCATGAGGTACTGGGCATGTCTACCAACGGCCATCCGATTGACCTCTATACATTCCGTTCGTCACAATATGTGACTTCACCCACAAATACCCGTGTTGTCTTTGTGGGTGGCATTCATGGCGGCTATGAATGGAACACGATTGCGCTGGCCTATAAAGCGATTGACTATTTTCGTGAACATGTCGAAACCATCCCACCAACAATGACGATCCAGATCATCCCGTCCGCCAATCCAGATGGACAGGTACTTGTGACAGGGGTTCCTGGTCGTTTTGAACAGAACCCCGTTGGCAATGTGATGCTGACAGCGCGCTTCAACGGCAATGGCGTGGACCTCAACCGCAATTGGGATTGTAACTGGGCACAAATCGCCTATTTGGGCAATGTACAGATCAGCGGTGGGGATGCACCCTTCTCCGAAGTGGAAACACAAATTTTGCGAGACTTTTTGGTGGACGAGACACAACCACGTCCGCAGGCGGTGATCTTCTGGCACAGTGCGGCTCCGGGTGTGTTTGCGGGCGGCTGTCCCGACCGCTATCCTGCTGCTGATGCGCTAGGACGGGTTTATGCACAGGCATCAGGCTACCCCTACCAAGACCTCTTCACTGGCTACCCTGTGACGGGGGATGCCACCGACTGGCTATCCACACAGGGCATCCCCGCCATTGTCGTTGAGTTGGAGACACATGGGCTGGTTGAGTGGGAGCAGAATCTGCGGGGGATGGTGGCGGTGATTGAAACACGAACCCCACCCTAACCCTCCCCTGCTAGAGGAGGGAACAGTTCAGCACGATATCGAGACGCTACTGTCCCTCCCCCAGTTTGGGGGAGGTTAGGAGGGGGTTACAGTCGCTTGAAGCGAACCAATAGATTATCCTTGTGGCGTCGTGTTGGAATACGCACAATGGATAAATCTTGATCAGGAACCAATGTCCATGAATAGCCACGCAGCAGATGCGCCAGTAACAACTTCATCTCCAACAACGCAAACGCCTTGCCCACACAAATGCGCGCTCCACCGCCAAAGCCGACCAGACTGAAGGGCGATGCTTTGCCATCTGCAAAACGCTCTGGATCAAATCGGTCCACATCCGGATAGTTGTCCTCGTCAATGTGGGTTCCAGCAATATTATATTGTACTTGCCAGCCCGTAGGCACATAATAGCCATTAAACTCAAAAGGCTTGACCACGCCACGAAAGCCCCCTGTCACAGGCGGACTGATTCGCTCCACCTCTTTCAGAAACATATCAAGATAGGGCATCTGGCGAAAGGTACTCATATCCTGCAATTGTTCATCGGTGAATGCCGTCTGCTCTGCACGGGCACGTTCCAGCACCTCTGGGTGGATGGCGAGATAGTAGCAGGCCGAAGTTACCATAGATGTTGTGGTCTCATGCCCGGCAAAAAGCAACAAAATCGCCTGTGCTTTCAACTCTTCCAGCTCAAGTTGGTTGCCATCCTCATCGCGGCTATGCACCAACATCGTCAAGGCATCCGGTCGTTCGCCCAAATCGTCTACATCCATCGCTTGACGCAATCGAATCTGCTCCTCAACAAAGGCTAGCAGCGCATCACGCGCACGAATGGCTTTGCCATAGGGCAACATGGGCCAATTGAGCGGAACGGCAAAAAGGCCATTGGTCAAATCGGTAAAATACTGGCTGAGTTGCTCTGTCTGCGCACCAGGATCGCTGCCAATCAACAGCTTGCTGGCAACCACAAAGGTCAACTTCTTCATTTCGTTAAACCATGCAAACTCGCCCATCTCCAGCCATCTTTGCAGATATTTCTGCATAACTTCATCCATTGTCAACAGATAGCCCGCCAAGGCTTGCCCATGAAAGGCAGGGGCAATGAGCTTGCGGTTACGCGCATGTTCCGTGCCATCCATCAAAAAGAGTGAGCGTCCCAACAACACCCGAAAAGTTGGCGGCCAGCCCCCGCCCCACGAAAAATGCTCCATCCCTGTATGTAGCAGAAAACGATTGGCATCCTCTCCGCGTAACATGGCCGTGGGTCTACCAAACAGATGTGAACGCACGATAGGGCCATGCTCCTTGTGTCGTTCTGCCAGATATTGCGGGTTGCGCAAAAATTGGATGGTTTCACCGATATAGGGGAACCCAAAGCTCCCCGGTGGCAGCGTTTTGCCTGCTGGAATCGTCATCATGCTCTCCTTCGATTTTGTGTACTCATTTGACAGAATTTTGTCAGAAAAACGATGAATATTCTACATTGTAATGGAAATGTAAGCAAGAATAGGAATATGTATCACATTGGTATAAAAAACCATTGCCATTGATGGAATTTGCCACGACATTTGACGTAAATCGCGTTACTTTTCTATACACATTCACACTGAACATCATCACAACATTCTAACGGTCATTATTTCGAGTATTTCTTCTATACTATAGATACAGCACGAGAGATACACTGCACACGACCAACGAGTTAGCTCTACGATTTTATGCAACAATAGTTTAAAGAGAGAGAAACAAGATGACTGTGAATCAAATGCTATTTCTACGACAAATTTTCCGATTGTCATTGATGATGATTAGCGTCATCGTGATGGCAATTATCACTGCCGATTTTGCTTTTGCCAGCAGCGTTGTGGCAGACCTTTCTACCTATATGCAGTTGATTCATTTCCAACCGGATATGACGATGGAGATGCGTCAAGTGGTGATCTCGCAGATGGGTGGCGAGATGGTCGAGTGGATTGACGAACTGAATGTTGCACGTGTGAGCTTCTCAGATCAAGTGGTGGTGGCAAGCAGTGCAGATTCTTCGGTTATTTTGATCGAAGGCGATGGCGCTGTTCATGGCACAGAAGCGGGTGCTGTTGAATCAGGTGCTTCTGATAAAGAAGAGAACAAGGGTACATCTAAGGAATCAACAGAGAATGCCACCATAACCGATGCGCAGGCAAGCTATGCACTCGACGTTATTGGGTCTGTTGATGCATGGTCATACACAATGGGTGATGAGGATGTGATTATTGCGGTGATTGATACTGGCGTCAAGATGGACCACCCAGAGTTTGAAAATCGCATTGTGCCTGGGTACGACTTTGTAAACCGCGACAACGACCCCACCGATGATCATGGACATGGCACACACACCGCAGGCATCATCGCCGCCAGCATGAACAACGATATGGGTGCAGCGGGTGTTTGCCCCAAATGCAGCATCATGCCCATCAAGGTGCTGAACGAATTCAACATCGGTAGCTGGTCCAGCGTTGCAGAAGGCATTGTCTTTGCAGCCGATAATGGCGCACAGATTATCAACCTGAGCTTGGGTGCGCCCATGAGTTCACGCATCGTGGAACGAGCGATTGACTATGCACAGGAAAAAGGTGTTATGGTTATCGCTGCTTCTGGTAATTCCAGCACAGACGCTCCTTTCTATCCCGCAGCCTTGGACGGTGTGATGGCCGTCAGCGCAACCACAGCCGACGATACACTGTGGTCATCCAGCAACTTTGGCGATTACATTGATGTTTCGGCCCCAGGCGATTCCATCTTTAATGCCTATCACCAAGAGCAAGAGGGCGAAGCACAGTTCACCCATCGCAGTGGTACAAGCATGGCGGCTCCACATGTGGCAGGGCTGGCTGGCTTACTGTTGAGCCAAGATGAAACCCGCACCAGCGAAGATTTGAGCCGATTGATTATCGACACGGCTGATGATTTGGGTGATGAAGGATGTGACGAGCAGTTTGGCAATGGGCGCATCAACGCATTGAGCGCATTATCTGCCGAAGGTGTGCTGTCACAGTCAGCCGAAGTCATTATGGTGGAAGAGGGTGCGGGGCTGATGTTGGGTACAGCACCAGAACAGGCGACGACAAATCAGATTTTCCTGCCTGTGGTTATGAACTAGCATTAAAACGTTTATAAGCTCTACCGTTTAGAAATTGAAGCCAGTCAGTATAATTACTGACTGGCTTTTTGTATTTTAAGCGTATTTTGGATGCGTTTTGTATGATAAAATATGCCTGTGAGCGTCCACAATTCTCACCAAACAATTGTTTGTGAAGCATGACTGATAGATAGCTGTTTGCAGATAGTTGTTTGCGGATAGAAGCAGTTTATTCAATAGACAAAAGAATAGTGCAAGATGGATTATAACTTCGTGCAACGGTAAGCAGGAGCCTGTTTGTTGTACCCTGCTATCGTCTATCTATGCAGGACAAAGGAAAGTATCGTAGGTTGGCTACCTGTGTCACAGATAATCAATCTGTGATACTGGTTTATACTTTCCTAGTGAAAAATAAAGGAGTGAATCAACATGAGCCAGAACACGCCCAAATTAGATCGAAAGCAGTTAAATGTCGATATTTTAAAACTCTATGCCGATGAACATGCCGCTTTGGGAGAATCGGGTACGAATGCCTTGTTGGAGCGAGGCCATGCCCTGAGCCAAAAATTCAACTTGGCCGAGACACTACGGGCAGGTGGGGTGCTTGTCTTCCCTCATGCAGGTGTTGCCGACTGTGGACACCAGATTGCAGCGTCGGTCCACGCCTGTATCGAGTCAGGTGCAGACACTGTGCTGGTGGTCAGTGTCCTCCACGCCTTTACAGATGAGATGGAAGAGGCGCGCATTCGTGTTGCCAACGGCTTGCCCACAGGCGCGGGGCTAGACCAAGAGCCACTACGCATGATTCAGGGCAATGGGTTGGATACGGGGGATAACTGGACACGCGACCATGTGTTGACCAGTTGGCGTCATTTTTGGGATGCTGAAACCAAACGGCGAGGTATTCAAGGGACAGATGCCGAGCCAACCGTGTTCGAACGCTATCCTTATCTGGCGGGTGGTCATCCCGACACAATGCCCGGCATCGAAGAACTGGTCGAGATTGCCAACCGTGATAAAACTGTCATTGTTTCCACAGCAGACCCTTTTCATCATGGGATTGGCTATGGCGACACACCTGAAAATGCGCATGAACCCGACAAGACTGGCTTAGGTCTTGCCAAAGAGAGTATCAACGAGGGAATTTCGTTGTTGGCAGAAGGCGATTATTGGGGCTATAATCAACAGTGTGTCCGTGCCAAGAGCGATGCACGTGACGCGGGGCAAGTCATCCGCTATTTGCGCGGGGCCATGCAAGGCCGCATTATTGACTTTGCCTACACCGATTCAACCGAGCTATATGGCACACCCGCACCGACATGGGTGGCGGCTCCGTTGATCGAATGGAAGAAAGTGTAAAAGACAATCGTCATTCCTGCGAAGGCAGGAATCCACTCTGGTACAATGCTGGATTCCTGCGAAGGCAGGAATGACAATGCAACACAACTATCACAACAAAAAGGAGCATGACACATGTCATTAGAGCCAGTCCTAATCAACGGCAAGTGGCAACAGGCCACCAATCCAACAGGGTCCTTTACCGCAACCGACCCGACCAAGAAAGAAGCCATTCCCAACGAATATCCAGTCTCTGGCATGGATGATGTCGAGGCAGCAGTGGAAGCGGCACAGGAGGCCGTGGCCGAATTGCGCGGTGTGTCAGCAGACACCATCGCCGATTTTCTTGAAGAATTTGCCAACAACATCGAGGCCAACGCCGAAACACTGGTGGGCTGGGCCTATGCGGAGAGCGCACTGCCCAAGGAACCACGTCTCAACAGCATCGAGCTACCACGCACGACCAACCAACTGCGTCAGGGTGCAGCCGCCGCACGTAGCCGCTCATGGTCGATGGCAACCATCGACACGGCTAGCGGTATCCGTTCAATGTTTGGCCCCTTGGGTGGTCCAGTCCTCGTCTTTGGGCCCAATAACTTCCCCTTTGCCTTCAACTCCAGCGCGGGTGGAGATTTTGTCGCCGCCATCGCTGCTGGCAACCCGGTCATCGCCAAAGCCAACTCCAGCCATCCAGGCACAACCAAAGTGTTGACCGAACTGGCCTTTGACGCCGTGCAGAAAGTGGGTCTGCCCAAAGCGATGGTGCAGATGCTCTATCGACTCAAACCCGCAGATGGCCTCAAGTTGGTGTCTCATCCACATGTTGGCGCAACTGGATTTACAGGCAGTAAGTATGCGGGGCTGCAACTCAAAGAAGCCGCAGATAAAGCGGGTAAGCCCATCTACTTAGAGATGTCGAGCGTCAACCCCATCGTCGTCCTGCCCGGTGCATTGACCGAGCGGTCTGAGTCTATTGCGGGTGAGTTCTTCACTTCCTGTACAATGGGTGTTGGTCAATTCTGTACCAATCCCGGTCTGGTCGTGGTGATGGAAGGCGACGCTAGTGAAGCCTTCCTTGCGCAGTCAGTTGAACGGTTTGCTGGTGGCTCACATGGTGTGCTCTTGGGTTCAAGAGGCCCACAGGATATCAGCGATGCCATTGAAGAACTCAAGAATGCAGGTGCGGAACTGGTCACAGGTGGTGCACAGGCAGATGCACCGGGCTACAGCTTTGACAATACACTGCTGCGTGTTTCTGGTGACGATTTTATCAGGAATCCAGAGGCACTCCAGACCGAGGCATTTGGTCCAGTGTCACTGCTGGTCTTTGCCAAAGATGTCGGCCAGATACAAGAGGTAATTTCGAGCATGGAAGGCAACCTCACAGGCTGCATCTACAGCGACACGGCTGGGTCTGACGATGAGCTATACGACCAAGTGGCACCGCTACTGCGCGAAAAGGTCGGTCGCCTGCTCAACGACAAGATGCCCACAGGTGTTGCCGTCAGCCCTGCCATGAATCATGGCGGTCCATTCCCCGCCACAGGACACCCCGGCTTCACTGCCGTCGGTATCCCTGCTTCACTAGCGCGCTTTGGTGCGTTGCACAGCTATGACAATGTGCGTGCGCATCGTCTGCCCGCTGAGTTGCAGGATGCCAATCCAACGGGTGAGATGTGGCGCCTAATTGATGGTGTGTGGTCACAGGGGGATGTGGCGTAGTACCTTATAAATTAAATATATTGAGTGTGTTAGTCATTCCTGCGAAGGTAG
>JBCCFC010000038.1:0-22310 GCA_039029935.1 Chloroflexota bacterium | reverse complement strand
ATTCCGACGCGGGTTCCCTTCAGACGGATATCGTTTGGTCTAACATGGTCAAAATAGTTTTCAATATTCATACTTGCTCCTATTAATTCAAACTAGATAGGAAACGGTCAAAATACGTGAATACTATTGTAATACTATTAAGATATATAACAAAAATACATTGACCTGTCTTAAGGCATATGTACAAAAATCAAGTATAATATACCCTGTTGAGGCTATCAACCAGTAAATAAAACACACAGGATTGAACTCCTATGACAAAAGATAAACAAGAAAACCACAATGAGCTAGTCCATAAACAGAAGCTTTTAAAGCAGCATAAAAATAATCAACAGCATCTGGAGTTACAACTAGCTACTTATGCTGAGGGGGAGAAGCCAACCTATTTAACAAATCAGTTAAAAGCCGAAGACGAAGCAATCAACAGGCTCGAGGTAGAAATTGCCGAACTTGCAAACTTCGCAGTCGTCAAGATTAAGGAACTAGAGTCTATTCAAGAACAACTCTTATCTACACTCCTCGCTTCTGAAAGTCAACTACTCATTCAATCAGAAAAAGAATTTGGTGACCTTGCCCTCATCCTAGCTCGTGATGCGGTATTGACAGATTTGAATGTGCGTTCATATAATGCATTGCGCTCCGCCCTTGAACAAGCGCGATGGCAACTAACAATACCCAACGCACAAGAAATTCATCAAGGAGACGTTTTCGGCATTGCCTTTAGTCTTGATGGGCAGAAAATTGTTTCAGGTGGCGCAGACGGCACAATTCGCATTTGGTGTTCGTCAACCTTAAACCCATTGCAACTTTTCTTTGGTCATACGGGGCGTGTACGTAGCGTAGCATGGGCTGGTGATGGAACCGCTATCGCATCTGCGAGTCAGGATGGTACGGTGCGAGTTTGGGATGCCGAGAGTGGGCAGCAGCGGAAAATACTCAAGGGACACAGTGGTACAGTTGAATGTGTCGCCTTCAGCCCCGATGGTCAGCGGCTTGTGTCCGGTGGAGAAGACCATACGATACGCTTATGGGATTGGCAGAATGAGGAAACAATAAGGGAGTTAAAGGGACATGTAGCGGCTATTAAATGTGTTAAATTTAGCCCTGATGGTCAAAAGATTATATCGGGAAGCGCGGATTGCACTGTCGCTGTTTGGAATAGTTTTGATGGAACGCAACTAACACAATTCAATGAGCATTTGGAGGTTGTTAGCGCAGTGGACGTTAGCCCTAATGGTCAATGGGTTGTTTCAGGGGTTTCAGGGCTTGATATACTCTGGGATACATCTGAATTACGACCAAATGTGAAAGAGTCAGAAGGGAATCGGTGGAAACGAATCTTTAATTTGGTGGCAACAGGAGTATGTCATGATGACAGTCATGACACTGAGCACCAACGACCTCCAACAATGTGGATATGGGATATTGAGACAGGGGAGGAGAAAACAGAATTTCATGATTTTTTAGGTTACGTCACATCATTAAAATTTAGTCCAGATGGAACATCATTTGTATCTGGTGGGGAGGACGGAACAATACGGTTTTGGGACGCTCAAACTGGTAGCCCAATTACTCAATACCGCAATCAAATCGGCATTATTTGGGATGTCGCATTTAGCCCTGATGGACAGAGAGTAGCCTGTAGTAGTTCAGATGGTAAAATCCAACTTTTGAATACAAAAGATGGCAGATTGCTTGTCCAATCAAAAAATCACCTTGGAATTGTTCGATCTGTAGGGGTTCATAGAGATAATCAGCAGATTGTTTCAGGCTTTGGAGATACCAAGATATTTATATGGGACATAGAGCGTGGTGCGAAACTAAATGAGTTGATAGGACACTCAGATACTATTAATTCAGTTTCGTTTAGCCCAGATGGTCTGAGGGTTATATCAGGTAGTAGTGATTCAACTGTATGTGTATGGAACGCTATGACAGGTAAGCGACAGGCCCTACTCAATGTTCAGAACAATCGTAACCATATTCATTCTGTAGGGTTCAATCCAAACGGGGACCAGATTGTTGCAGGTGGTTTTTGCACAATACAAGTATGGGATTGGCAGCGGGGTAAGATGTTGTTGAAGGAGAGCAATCATGGAACTGTCTACGCAGCCGCATTTAGCCCAGATGGACAATGGCTTGTTGCAAGTTGTGAAAACGAGAAAATACGAACTTGGGATGCTGTAAAGAGACAGGAGTTATCGCACCTCAATCACCCCTCTTATTTAGGAGATATAAAGTCTATTGCATTTAGCCCAGATAGCCAGCAAATTGTATTTGTTTCGGGGAGTCCTGATAACATAGCAAGGATTCAGAACGTTCCAACGGGGGGAGATGGTATCTCACTTCAAGTCATCTCAGATTCAATTTGTTCGCCTAGATTTAGTCCTAGCGGTAATCAGATTGCTGGCGGTAATTCAAACCGCATACAGTTATGGGATGCAAAGAGTGGAGAAGCAGTAGCGCACCTTGATGGACATAGTTGTAGGGTGAACTCGGTCGAGTTTACACCTGATGGAGAAAAAATTATATCAGGAAGTTCAGACGGCACAATACGAGTATGGAAAGCTCACAGCTCAGAAAAAGCGATTCGACTAAGTAAGCCAGTAGGGACGGTCATTTGGGTGGAGTTTAGTCCGGACGGTGAACGGATTTTGATTTGTGGTGGCGCACATAGCGGCGTACAGATACGGGATACTTATCATGGAGAGTTGATTACAATACTGGATAGTGATATATCGGGCATTTTATCAGCAGGGTTTAGCCCCGACGGAAATCAATTGGTTACTGGTGATTACAATGGGAAGATAGCAATTTGGGATGCCTACACTGGCAAAAAATTGAAGGAGTTTAGTGGACATTCAAGAGCCGTCAATGCAATTAAATTTCGCCCAGATGGAAACTGGCTTGTCTCAAGTGGCGATGATCAGACCGTGAAGCTATGGAACACAAAAAGCAAGAAGCTCATCAATGAGCTAAAAGGCCAGACAGCACAAATTACGTCAGTCGCGTTCAGTCCCGATGGGCAATATCTTGTGACTGGTAGTCAAGATCGCAAGATACAGATTTGGTCTGCCTACAATGGACAGCAGAAAGTTTCTGTACAAGAGCATTTGAAACCCATAACATCTGTCGAATTCAGCCGATGTGGTCACAAAGTTGTATCGAGCAGTCTAGACAGCACCATTCGAGTATGGGATTTCAACCCAGAAACGCCTAGCCTAATCGCGTCTCATCGTATAACGGGCCATTCTGGTGCTGTTTGGTCCGCAAAATTTAGTCCTAATGGGCAGAGATTGGTCTCAGGTGGGGCAGATGGTACAGCGCGGCTTTGGGAGATTGCAAGTGGTCGTCAATTGGCACAAATAGACGACCACATTGGTGATGTAAAATCGGTCGCGTTTCATCCAAACGGTCAACAAATTGCTTCTGGTAGGAATGGTCCAAATACAACAATTCAAGAGGACGATTCTAAAAATACATTATTTATTTGGGACGGACCCGAAAGGTTGGTACTACGTGCAATCCGATATACTTCACGTCCGAGTCCTATCTTGACAAGTGCCGAGCGGCAGAGGTTTGGCATCGATGAAGAGATTGATCTTCCTGGGCAAGAGGAGTTGAAGTCATTGATGGAGCAATCAACTGCCTTGTCCCTCATTGAAAAAGGTCACGAGCTAGCACGAGATGGTCATGTTAAAGAGGCTACAGATATTTTTAGGAAAGCCCATAGCTTATTCCCAGAAAGTCTTATACTTGATCCTGCTCAGGTGGCTCAGATTATACTCAAGAATAGAGTTTATGCGCTTCTCTATAAAGGTAGATTTTATGCCCGAAGACATAATCGCTCTATGGCTAGAGCGAAATTTGAGCAAGCTGCAGAATTGGATCGAACCCTAAATTTGGATGAACTTTTGTCACACTACAATTGTTAGGCAATCACTACCCGCTTGTCACCACAGGCGTCCCTGCACTCATGGCCTCCAACACCATCATCCCAAAGCCCTCATAAACGCTGGGGAAAATGTAGGCATGGGCTAGACTATAGACCACCAATTTATCGGCGTCATCCACCCAACCGCAAAAGTCAACATAGGGCAACAGGTTTAGCTCTGTGACCATGCGTTGTGGATCGGGTGCGAAATCTGTGTCAGTAGCGGGCAACTTACCAGCAATTACCAGACGAATATCGGGGTTGCCCCCCTTGTCTAAATATTGTCGGTATGCCTGCAAGGTTGACTGCACATTTTTGCGTACATCAAACCCACCCAAATAGAGAAAAAACTGGCTGGGTAGTTGATATTTCTGTTGCACTTCTGTGGCTCGTTCGGGGCTAATATCGCTTTGGTTCCACTGCATGGCATCAAATATGGCTTGGTTGGGTCCATGCGGAATGGCATATACACGCTCGGCGGGAATGCCTAAATGCTCAACGACATCGCGCTTACTGGCTTCGCTAACAGTGATAATGGCGGATGTATGTTTGGCAGTGTGGCTCACCAGTTTTGTGTAGAGCCTGTTGAGTCGTCCACCTCGATAGGCAGGTAAGAGTAGGGGAATCAGGTCATGAATCGTGACAATGGTGGGGCAGGGTTGCCAGCGTGGAGCCGCCCAGTAGGGGACCCATAATCTGGATGCGTTTTGTTGTTGAGCCGCACGTGGCACAGCGAACTGCTCCCACCAAAGCTTGGCGAGATTGCGCTGTAGGTTGGGCTGCGAGACAGTCTGCAAGGCCACATTATCCGCAAGGTTCATGCCCGCAAAGTGCGTTTGCATCGCTGCCAACGAAGCGATTTTCTGATGGCTCGCCTGATCAGCAGAAAGTGATGGCACCAATAACACAAATTGATGCTGTGGGGCAGCGGGGGGCAGGTGTGCCAGAAGATGATGCAGGTATTGCCCCGACCCATTGCTGGCTTGACCAAAGAACCAGCCATTGATTGCTATTTTCATTGTCTTCGTCATCTGCTAAACGCAGCCCCTTAGCCCCGCACTATTATTGTGATAAACATCATTTGCCATCTATTGTATGCCATCATCGCAAGATGGGAAAACACTATTCAACAGGCAAGCCTTCCAACGCCATAATTTTCAGCGCATTGGTTGTCGGGCAAGGACCGGGGCGCATCTTGTAATCAAAGACCATCTGTCCATCCACCACATCATCGCGAAAATGATAGTTGGTGATGCGGTCATCCTCATCGGCGAGGTGGACCAATTCCAGATCATGTGTCGAAATCAACCCAATGCCATGTTTGCCAGATAATGCACTGATATAGGCCCAACTGCCCACACGCCGCTCTTGATTATTGGTTCCCCGAAAAATTTCATCAATCAGAAAGAACAGTGGCAAATCATCAGACTCATCCAATGCCATCAACAGTGCCTTGAGCCGTCGCACCTCGGCGTAAAAATAGGAGAAGCCATCTGTCACTGAATCGGAGACACGGATACTGGTAAAGAGACGCAGCATCGGTATCTGAAACGTTGTTGCATCCACTGGCCCGCCTGCATAGGCCAAGGCCAAATTGACACCGACCGCCTTTAAAAAAGTACTTTTGCCCGCCATGTTGGAGCCAGTGATAATGGCAACCTGCCCCAGTGCATCAACCTGATAGTCATTCCGTACCTTGGCGGTTTCCCCTTCGCGAACGATTTCCGGCAAAAGTGGATGCCCCAATGATTCCGCGACAAATAGCGGGTTGTGCTGTGAATCAGTGATGTCCGGCATCGTATACGTTGGCTGTAGATGATGCACATTTGCCAACGCACACAGCACCTCCAGTTCATGCCAGACATCCATCCATTGAGGCAAATGAACAGCGAGGGCGGCGCGGTGTTTCTGAAACAGATACGCAAAGGTGACATCCCAAGGCACGGCCATATTGAGCAGAAACCAAAGCACTGGATTCCCTCGAATGCCCGTTGCCGATGTGACCCGTGCCAGCCGCTTGATATAGAGCGAGGGTCGTTCTTCTGGTTGATGAAATGGCGAAAGCAGGTCCATTAACTTGGGTGATTTTGCTGATTGGGTTGTTTCCAAGTGCAAAAAAACGGTTGTTAACCATTGGAGATATTGATGGAGTTTGCTCGCCTCGCGAAAAAGGTCCTGGCTTTGTGAGACGCCTGTCTGGAAATAGGTGGCATAGAGCATGAGGACGCCATACACAGGTAGTGTAATCGCCCAATAGCTGGGGCCACCTATTGCCCAAATGAGGATGACAATCCAGTTGATGGCTGTCAGCACCGAGAGCAAACCCAACCATCGTTGCAGTGATTTTGTTGGTCCTGCTGATTCTGGATTGGTAAACCACTTGAGAATTGTGTCGGTATGCCAGCGAGGAATCGTATGCACTTCTGATGGGTTTCGGTCAAGGTTCTCTCGTTCTTGCGGATTCAGTCTGCGATAAATTTGTGTTGATAATAACTGTCCATACACGGCCAACTTGGTCCGAAACAGCGTTTGAGTTCCCAATTCTTGGACAAGTTGTTGTCGTTGTAAAATTGTCTCAATAGTCGGAATTTCGGTTAACCATGTACGAAATCGCTCACTCGCCTGCTCTGTAGTGGTAGTATCGAGCAGACGATGGACAGAACGTTCCCCGATAAGGTCAAGATCGGCTTCAAAAGGGTGGTCAAAGGTAAGCTGGGTCATCAACGCAGGTGGCAGGTCTTCCCAATAGATGGTTAAGCGAGCGATCTGTGTTTGTTTGAAGGATCGCAGGGTGCGCACTTCGGCCAGATGTGTTTCGATGCGACGGTGGATAATGATGGTGGTGATAAAAAGTGCCCCAAAGAGCAGAAGCGCAACGGTGAACCAAAATGCATTGAGTGTAAACAGGGCGGTGGCACTGATGGCAACCATGAGACCAAAGCTGGCAAGACGCAATAGAGACCAACGATTGCCTTTTTGGTTTAATATATTGATTTTTTGTTGAAGCCGCTGTGTTTGCCATTGATAATGCTGTAATTTGTCCAAATTGTTTATTCTTTCGTGATACTGTACCAAGTTGGTGATTTGACAGGTTGTCAGAAATCTGTCAACGATTTAGGTGACAGATGTCAGGTTTATGGGATGATTTTAGCGCATTTTTTGCTAAAATTGAAGGTAGACAGATTAGTTTTTTACAAAGGAGAAAATGCTTCTGACAAATTAGTGAATCATAGGATTGGCTTGGAACACCAATCAAATGCTCATCAGAACAGCCATCGTCGCCACTAAACCTAATTTGCGCCCTGTATATAACCCATTGAAGATGTGAGCCATATGCTATTGCTGTGTACAATCAGTACCAATACAATCAGCACTAATACATATGGGAAAGGATAAGTGTCATGTTTTCTGAATTTGCGTTTTTCACCGAGAATACGCTACTCTTCATGATACTTGTCTACTTGCTGGGGTGTGCAACGCCCATTGCCATCCTACGCATGTTGGCAGGTAACAACGAAGATCGCGGTTTTCTCTCCACGATTCTGGTCTTTATCGGTGTGCTGTTTTTGATCGTCATCGCGCAGTTTGTATTTCCGATATCGGATTTTATCATAAAATCGTAGAGACTACGGTAAAGTAAAGGGGAGCAGTTGGTAACGACTGCTCCCCTTTACTTTTATGACAATAATCCCCAGAATCCCCATCAATACCCAAGTTATCCCAACAGTTATCCCCAGCTATCCCAGATATTTTGTGATTATCCCCAATTATCCCTACTAGATGTATGGGTTTGGTTGATAGTTGTGTGATAGTTATACGCATGGTTGAAGAGTTGAAGAGTTGAAGAGTTGAAGAGTTGAAGAGTTGAAGAGTTGAAGAGTTGAAGAGTTGAAGCATCAACCTTTCCATCTTTCAACCTTTCCATCTTTCAACCTTTCCACCTTTCAACCCTTCCACCTTTCAACCCTTCCACCTTTCAACCTTTCAACTCTTTTCACAAACCATCCCCAAAATCTCTTCTAGTGCTTCATCCGCCAAGGTACGCATCTCATCATCCGTGCGGTTTTGGATGGGATGCGAGACAAAGACGCGGGCAGGGTCAAAGGCGAGCGCTTTGGCCTGCGATTCGGCAGCTTGAACAAACTCGGCAGAGGCAATAAACCCAGCGACAACGCCACGACTCTCCAGATCAACGATGTCATGCACACTGCATGACGTGCAGGAGCCTCAATCGGCGAGGGCTTCAATCACAACATCGCACTCAGTGCTGATCTGCTGTTTGAGTGCAGTCGGTGCAACCCGTGTGTAGGTGGGCTTGCTATAGCGTTTGACATTCAGCCCATGCGTTGTCAAACGGCTCTCCAGTCGATTCAAAAACACATCACCACGTGGCTTGGAAATATCCAATAGCCCAATGGTCAATCCATCCAACGAAGATGGACGCGGCTGACCTGCTCGCAAAGCGGACGACCGTTCATCCGTTGGGTCCAATAAAATTGTTGACATTGTTCTTACTCCTTCATATATATTGTCAAGCAATAAGAGGCTCAAACCCCATGCTACTATGAAAAACTTGATAAATCAGGTTGAATCAGCATATTTCAGAGAGTTTTTCATGACAGCGACAGCATTCATTAGTAGACTACATTTATTCAACAGAACCACTAATCACTATTCACTATTAACTATTAACTGTTCACTATTAACTGTTCACTATTAACTTCCACAGTGACAGGCTGACTACCACGCGGCCCACTCCCCGGCCATCCGCCAATAATCGACGAGAACAACCCTGCCGTACCGCCCACATAAACAATCATCAGCCCACCAGGACGGAATTTGGACATGACATCCTGCACGCGATCAGCCGGAATGCCTTCATCAATCCCACCAGCACCGCGCACAATGTCATCACCGCGCAACTGCGAATTAGCATGAATCTCATCGAGTACCCTTTGTTTGGACCAACCCGCTGCACGGAAAACATTGCCATGTTCTGGCGAGACAGCTAGAATGGCATCTGCCCCCATCGCCAATTTTGGATGGCCGACAGTGCGTAGACAGGCGGCAAAGGAGCGCACCAGTGATTCCGGTGTACGCGACATCTGATCGATCATGCCATGCACACCGCCGCCAGCAAAGAGCGTCACGGTTGAGACATCCGGCGAAAAGCCACGCGTCACGGCCAACGATTCCCATGGCGAGCCTTGTTCGTTTTCAGCAAAACAGAATGTATACTTGCCTGGGTTGCCCTGCGCCGAGCGGTCGATTTCTTGAGGGCGCCCCCCACCGACATTGCGGATGACCAATTGCAACGCACGGCCAATGGTGGCGTTGGCACGGTTGCCTTGCCCAAATACATTGCCTTCCGAATTCATGCCAATGGCCCGTGCAATGGGGCCATTGACAATGACGACTGGTCCAGAGAAATAGGTGGTAGCGAGAACACCATGCATACAGAACTCATCCACCAACGCCGCCTCAACTGCGGCCAGCACGACGGGCATATACTCAGGCTTGCAGCCCGCCATGACCGCGTTGATGGCGACCTTCTCAACCGTACATTCAGTTTGGTTGGGTGGCACAATGCCGACAATCTCGTCTGGAGAGCGTGTCGTGCCTGTCAACATGCGTATCACCCGTTCCTCAGTCGGTGGAACCAATGGCAACCCATCGCTCCAACCACGATCATAACAAATTTCAACGGGGTCATCAAATACATTGACAACCACCCGCCGTGCGTGGAGGTTGGTATCGCCAAAACGCGCGGCCAGCCGTTCAGCCATCCCAGGCATGACATTGAGTGAACCACACCCAGGGCGATGCAGTGGCAAACCCTCACCCAAATCTCCAATCCCGGTGATGTCCCGCCAAGCTGCTTGGTTCCAGCCCACTGTGCGCGCCACTTCCTCACCATGCACCATTTTAATCAGTGTTGGTACAGTGTCGATATCCAAACCATATGAAACCGCCAATTCGGTATCATCGACAAGAATCTCGGAATAATTGGCGGCTAGACTCTCAGGGAAGGTGGGATCATCTTGTGTATAGACAAGGAGCGGTGTGGACCCCGCTGATAATGTAGCCATGACAGGTTCGACCAGTGTGCAAGTGGGGCAATCGCGCTTACAAACAATGATAAACCCATCTGATAGTTGATTGCTCATTCGATTTTCCTTTTGTGTTGATAGCAGACATGAGAACAATGCGTAAAATCCTACCATGTTGATGGTAAATTTGCAATCAATCCGACTTCCATTAAGATTGCGGATGTAATGAATTTGTCATGACAACCCTTCAACTTTTCAACCCTTCAACTTTTACGAGGTCAATATGATACGAGAAATTTCTGTTAATCGTGTACAAGAAACCGTGCAAACGCTAATTGAACAGTCGGCTTATCACTTACCTGATGACTATCAACGCGCCTTGAATACCGCCAAGCAATTGGAAGCGTCGCCTGTTGGTCAGTCAATTATCCTGATGTTGCAGGACAATGCTGCCTATGCCGAATCAGAGCAGATTCCTACGTGCCAAGATACAGGGATGGCGATTCTGTCATTGGAAATTGGGCAGGATGTTCACTTTGTAGATGGTGACATCAATCTGGCGTTGGAGGCAGGTGTGCGCGCCGGTTATGAACATCTACGTAAATCTGTGGTGGCGGACCCTGTAGAGCGAACCAATACAGGCGACAATACACCGCCCATTGTCTACATGCAGCTTGTGCCGGGGGACCAAGTGCGTATCACCGTGATGATGAAAGGCTTTGGTGCAGAGTTGATGAGTCGCTTGCAGATGTTCCCGCCTTCGGTAGGCATGGAAGGCGTGAAGCAATTTTTGCTAGAGACAATTGAGTTGGCGGGTCCCAACGCCTGCCCACCGATTATTGTCGGTGTTGGGGTGGGTAGTTCGTTTGATGGTGTGGCCTTGCTCGCCAAAAAAGCGTTGATGCGTCCCATTGGTGAGCCAAACCCCAAGCCTCATCTGGCCGTACTGGAAACGGAGTGGTTAACGGCCATCAATGCACTGGGGATCGGTCCACAGGGGTTGGGTGGGACTATAACAGCGTTGGCTGTCCACATTGAGAGCTATGCGACGCATATTGCGGCATTACCGGTGGCTGTGAATTTGAATTGTTCTGCGCCGAGGCGGGCGACGGTTGTGATTTGATATAGTTGTGATTTGATATAGTTGCGATTTAATGGTGAACACTGCTTGTTTGTGCTGAACATCCTTTGTATAATTACAGACAAGAATGGTGTGTCATCAAAATATTGGGTAGGTGACAATGTCAGAAAAAAGAGGGTTACTTGTACGTGCCGGGCCACAATTTCATGGCTTTACGTTTCGGCTGGAGCCACTAGATAGAGCTTGGGTAGAAAATAATATTCTCAATAAACAGCGTGTACCTAGCGTGTACATCGGCTTGGACAAAGCAAGCGACTTCTCTCAAATTCACGATGATATCTTGAATCAAATTTTTATGCTGTTAACAGGGCTGACAATAGAAGAAATTAACGAACTCGGTGGTATTAAAATAGAAAATCCACTAACAAGACAAATTGTTTATGATTCTTTATCTTTGTCAAATTCAACACATGTAACATCTGATAAATGAACGCAATGAAAATCACAACACCACTCACAACCAAAACCATCACCTCCCTCAAAGCTGGCAATGTCGTTCACATCAGCGGCACACTCTATACTGCCCGTGATGCTGCCCATCGTCGCTTGGTGGAGACTCTCGCTGAGGGCAAACCCTTACCTCTGCCGTTGGAAAACCAAATCATCTACTATGTCGGTCCTGCTCCAGCCAAAGAAGGACATATCATCGGTCCTGCTGGGCCAACCACCAGTGGACGCGTAGACCCATACACGCTGCCGCTGCTTGAACGGGGCGTCAAAGGATTCATCGGCAAAGGCTATCGCTCGGATGCTGTGAAGACGGCATTGGTTGCGCATCAGGCCGTGTATATGGCGGCAGTCGGTGGAGCGGCTGCGCTCTTGGCACGGCATATCACCGCAACAGAGGTCATTGCCTATGCCGACTTGGGGACCGAGGCCATTCGTCGATTGACCGTCGTCGATTTCCCTGTGATCGTGGTCAATGACTGTTTTGGTGGCGATGCCTATCAATCAGGGAAAGCACAATACCACACAAACTAAAGAATAAAGGACATTTACATGACAAGTACACACCAACCATTAGCGGGTATCACCGTCATCTCGCTCGAGCAAGCGGTGGCGGCCCCTTTTGCCTCACGCCAACTGGCCGATTTAGGCGCACGGGTTATCAAAATCGAGCGACCTGATGTCGGTGATTTTGCGCGGAACTATGACAACAAGACCAACGGGCTTGCCAGCCATTTTGTTTGGATCAACCGTAGCAAGGAATCGTTGACTCTGAACGTTAAAAGTGACCAAGGCAAGGCAATCCTGGAACAGTTGCTCTCTGAGGCGGATGTTTTTCTACACAATTTGGCTCCGGGTGCAGTAGATCGACTTGGCTTTGGGGCAGCGCGATTGCGCACCGATTACAGTAAACTCATTGTCTGTCACATCTCCGGTTATGGCACAACTGGTCCCTACCGCGATAAAAAAGCCTATGACCTGTTAATTCAGGCGGAGGCAGGGCTGCTCTCCGTGACCGGTACGCCAGAGACACCATCGAAAGTGGGTATCTCCGCAGCCGATATTGCATCAGGCATGTATGCCTACAGCGGCATTTTGACAGCGTTATTATCGCGCTATCAGACAGGTGAAGGCACGATTGTTGAAGTGTCCATGTTAGAGGCATTGGGTGAATGGATGGGCTTTCCGATGTACTACGCAATGGGTGGCACACCGCCCAAACGCAATGGGGCCAGCCATTCTGCGATTGCACCCTATGGTCCTTTCCCAACGGGTGATGGGCATGTGGTGTTGCTGGGCATTCAAAATGAGCGCGAATGGCAACGCTTCTGTGAACATGTTCTTCAACAACCAGAACTGACGAGTGATGCACGTTTTGCGGGCAATGCACTGCGGGTCGCCAATCAGGATGTCCTACAAGAGACCATCATTGCGGCGTTTGACTCTTTAACTCGTGATGAGGTAATTGCCCGTTTGGACCAAGCACAAATTGCCAATGCAGAAATGCGCACTATGCAGTCTTTTCTGGACCATCCACAGCTACAGGCACGGAGTCGCTGGCATGATGTTGACTCTGCGGTAGGTCCATTGCCAGCCCTTCACCCTGCTGCAACCATTGCGAATGTACAACCCGTCTTTGACCCCATCCCGTCACTGGGTGCGCAAACCGATGCCATTCTTGCGGAATTGGGGTATGATGATGCGACGGTTGAGGCTCTGCGTAGGGATGGAATTGTCTAGGCCAACGGTGCGGAAAGGCATGGCGAATGATGCCATAGGCAAACACAAGACAAGCGATCAGAAACAAAAAAATCACGCCAAGCATGATGACATTTATCTGTGTTTCGATGGATGCAGATGGCATTTCGGGTGTGATGGGTAAGGGAGTTGGTGGCGGGACTGTCGGTGGCGGGACTGTCGGTGGCGGGACTGTCGGTGGCGGTTGGCTCACGATTGCAGCAGCCGAGACTGAACCAAAGCCGAGAGGATTGCCGAGATTGTTTACAGGCCAAGAGACTTTCTCTACAACTTCTTCATCGGGTGTCAATAGTAAAATTTCGTCGGCGTCATTATCTAACCTAAAATTGTGATAAACATAATCAACAACAATGCCACCATTGGTGGCAAAATCGCCATTGCGTCCAAAGATGCGTTTCTGGTTTGATGGGATGATCATATCGGTGCGAATTCGATGCTCATCGTCATCCATATCCACAATCAACCATCCATTGAGATTGACAGGGTAGGCACTTGTGTTATGGACTTCAAACCATTCCCCTTTTCTATCCGCAACCGCGATTGGGTCTGCCATGTAGTTGGTGATGGTAATCTGTGGTAAAGCCGTTTCTGTTGGGATTGGTGTATCAGTTGGTATCAGCGTGGTAGTGGATGTTGGCACTGGAGATACGGTAGAAGTTGGTATTGGGGTTGATGTTTTGGGTGCAACAGGGACTACGGTTGGTGAAAATGTCGGTGTAGGGGAGTATGTCGGTCTGGCAGTTGGCGTTAGGGTTGATGTAGCATTCAGTTCGACATTGTGCCTTCTCGCGTTTGGTGGTGTACTTGGTGCAGGGAATGGTGCAACTCGCACAATGGGCATGAAGATTGAGCTCAACAAACGGTTTGAGAGTGGCTCAACAAGCTCAGGCTCACGCGATGCGACTGCAACAATCTCTGGTGTTGTCTCTGTTTCATTTGAAGTCGCAACGGCAACCGATTCTACAACGATTCGCTGTATTTTGGGCGTTCCCCAATCACCGTTGGACCCCGCCCATTCAGTCTCGGCAACGGACCATGCATCCAACGCATTAAAATCAACCCGTTCCAATGTTTTGCCTGCCACCACCTTCAGGTCCGTTCCATTTCCCCAAGCAACACTATCCACATCTGTTCCATCTGGGGTGCGTAGAATCACCTCATCGCCACCGTTTGCCAAAGCGTAACCGCTATAGACGTAATCTACTTCGATCCCCTGCTCATCCAGCAATTCACTACGCGCCAGAATCACATAGCTACCCGCATCAATCACTAAATCGTTGGCAATCGTGTGGGCATCACTACCCAAATCGACAAGCTGCCAGCCATTGAGATTGACAGCATGGTCCGATGAATTATAGAGTTCAATCCACTCACCCTCTTTATCGCCCAAGGCCGTTGGGTCTGCCATAATTTCGCTCAGGCGTATGTGTGGCAATGCTGCATTCCCAACAGTGGCAGCAGGTGTGGTGACAGCACTTGCTTGAACGGCGCCATCCTGTTGTACATTCTGCTCTAACGACGTTGGGGCTGGCGTATGAGTCGATGTTGCAGCGGGTGCCTTTGTCGATGTGGGGGGTTGTGTAAAAGTTGGTGTTGCTGTCGGTCGAGGTGTTGATGTTGATGTCGGTAGGGGCGTTGCTGTTGGCTCAGTATACTGCGAACCCGGGCTACCGCTATCACCAGCAGACCCCGGCCATTGTGCAGGGGCAGTTGTCCAGTTCGGGCTACCGGAGAAGTTGATACGCTCAAGACTACGCCCACTGGAAGTCGCCAACCCTGTACCATTGCCCCAAACTAAGCGGTCTACTTCACGGCCATCGGGCATCCGTAGCACGATTTCATCGTCACTATTGGAGAGCCGAAAGCCATCATAGACATAGTTGATGACGACATTGCCATTGGTCTGTTGGTTGCCATTGCTGCCCAGCGTGACATAACTGTTTGGTTGTACGATGATGTCGCCGACAATGACATGACTTTCATGATCAAGGTCCGCTAGTTGCCAGCCATTGAGATTGACAGCAGCGTTGTGTGAATTGTAAAGCTCCACGAACTCACCCTCATCATCACCAACGGCTTTGGGATCGGCTAAAAATTCGCTGATGTAGATGGGCAATAGGGGGCCGGGTGTAAACGTTGGTGTAGCGATTGGTGTATGAGTGTGTGTCGGCAATGGAGTGACTGTATCCGTTGCGGTAGGGATAGGTGTATGCGTTGACGTATTCACAGAGGCGGTTGTTGGCGCTTCTGTTGGCGTAGCAGTGGCATCCAGCCCGACAACTGGCATATCTGCCAGTGGCACAATTGGCACATCCGTCGGCGTTGGCATCAACAAAGGCTCTCCAGGGCTACCCAAATCACCGAAAGAATCAGCCCATGTTATCCCCGCATCCATCCAATTTCCTGCGTCAGTCGTGCCAAGCAAGTCAATGCGCTCAAGACTTTGGCCTGATTTAATCTTCAACAGCGAATCATTGCCCCAGACGACGCGTTCTACCTCACGGCCATCTGGCATGAGCAAGATAATCTCATCATCTGTGTTGGAAAGATTCATACCACGATAGACATAATCGACAGCGACACCACCATTGGCATTCATGTCACCATTGCGTCCCAACACAAAATAGCTGCCAGAGGGTATCGTCATTGCCGGGTTCATTGGATTTTTGCGCTGGACATCATCGTCGAAATTGATGATGTGGGCGTCACTGCCCAAATCGACAAGCTGCCAACCGCTAAGGTCAATGGCCGCTGAATGAGCGTTATAAAGTTCGATATACTCGCCATCACTATCGTCAACTGCACTCGGATTTGCCATGAATTCGCTGATTCGTAATGGCGGAATAGGACCAAGGGTTGGTGTGAGTGAGGGTGTAGATGTGGGCGATGGCGAGGGTGTGAAGGTAGATGTAAAGGTTGCGGGTGGTGTTGATGTGCTTGTTGGTGTTTCCGTTGGGGGTTCATTGTTGGCGGATTGAATGGTTGGTTGTGCCGTTGGTGTTGGCGTCAATATGGCAGTGGGCATATTCGTCGGTGTCGCTGTCAATTGTACAGCATTGAATTGACCTGGGCTACCCAAATCGCCAGCCGAACCTACCCATACAGTCATTGCCGTTTGCCATTCACCGAACTCGCCAGCCAAGTCACGTTCCATACTTGCGCCTTCACTGACGGCAATCTCGGCATACTCACCCCATGCCACTGCATCAACCTCGCGGTTGTCCGGTGCTGGCATCCGCAGGCGAATTTCATCACCACTATTGGCGAGGTCAAATCCAGTATAGACATAATCGACGGATATACCACCATTACTCGCACCGTCTGCTGTGCGCCCTAACACAGCAAACCCACCAGACGGAATGATGAGGTCAGTGGTAATCGTGTGATGTTCATCGCCATCATCTAACAATTGCCAACCCTTGAGGTTGATAGCTTCGGTGTAAGGGTTGTAAAGCTCGATATACTCGCCAGCCTTGTCACCCACTGCGCGGGGATTTGCCATAAACTCACTGATTAGTATTGGTAGAAGAGGTCCTTGCGTCGGTGCAGGTGTAAATGTTGGTGTGAACGTTGGCGCTGATGTCGTTGTTGATGTCAATGTTGGGCTGGGTGTAGACGTTGTTGTGAAAACTTCTGTCGAAGTTAGGTTAATCGCGGCGGTTGAGGTTACTGTTGTGGTGAGTGTAGATGTACTCGCTGAAGAAGCAGTTGCTGTGAGAGTAGCAGTTGGAACTGGCGTCGCATCATTCACCACACTGGGTTCATCCATTGACGCCCCTACACCTGGACTACCCAAATCACCCTGCGATGTAGACCAATTCGCATCAGCAAGACGCCAAGCCGACGATGATGTATCTGTAAAATCAACCCGCCCCCAACTTGCCCCTGCCTGAACCGTCAACTCGGAACTGTTCCCCCAAACAACGCGGTCTGTTTCCTGTCCACCAGGGTCGATGAGGGCAATCTCATCATCACCGTTGGCAAGACTCAATCCATCATAAACGTAGTCAATCACCACACCACCATTGAGCAGACTGTCACTATTCCGCCCCAGAACGACATATCCACCAGCAGCGATAATCAGATTGCTTGTGATCGTATGCACATCATTATCGTCATCAACGATTTGCCACCCATTGAGATTGACCTCTGCGGTGTGAGCATTGTACAACTCAATATACTCACCCAGAGAATCATTGACAGCCTTGGGATCAGCCATAAACTCGCTGATGTAAATCGGAATTGTTGCGGACGCGTTATTCACAAGCAATACTGGTGTCGATTGTGCAGTGGCAGTGGTTGTTGGTGTCTCTGTTGCGGTTGGTATCGTTGTTGGTGTTACTGTCAGCGTGGGCGTAGATGTTGATGTTTGTGTTGAGGTATTTGTAGGCGTAGATGTTGAGGTTGAGGTTGACGTAGGTGTTGAGGTTGGCGTTGGTGTCGGCATGACATATTCGGACCCTGGACTGCCTCTATCGCCCAAAGAGCCACTCCAAATTGATGCCGAAGTGACCCATGTCGCATCCCCACCAGATCCTGTTCTCTCCAAACTTGCGCCAACGGATGTCTCAATGCCAGAGCCGCTGCCCCAGACCACGCGGTCAGCTTCATGATTATCATAAACAGGCATCAACAACAGAATCTCATCACCGCTGTTTGCAAGGCTAAAGCCAGAGTACATATAATCAACGGGAACACCCCCATTGATGCCGAGGTCGCTGTTACGTCCTAATACTACATAGCCGCCAGCGGCAATCATGAGATCAGAGGCAATGGTATGGTTCTCGCCATCCTCATCCAAAATGCGCCAGCCCTTGAGATTGATACTATCACTATGCGCATTGTATACCTCAATATATTCCCCGGTGTTGTCATCAACCGCAGCAGGATTTGCCATAAATTCGCTGATGTACACGGGCAGCAGAGGGCCGGGTGTTGGTGTAGGCGTAGGTGTGACGGTGGGTGTCATAGTGTGTGTTGGCGCCACAGTGGGTGTTGGCGTCACAGTGGGTGTTGGCGTCACAGTGGGTGTTGGCGTCACAGTGGGTGTTGGCGTTGGTGTGAACGTACTCGTTGCTGTAGGCGTGAGCGTTGAGGTATGCGTTGGCGTCATAGTGGGTGTCATGGTGGGTGTCATAGTGGCGGTGAATGTATGAGTAGGCGTATGTGTTGCCGTTATCATTGGGGTCGCAGTGCTTGTTGATGTTGCGGTGGGTGTAAATGTTGCAGTTACGGTGGGTGTAAATGTTGCAGCTACAATCACAGTCCCTGTAGCAGTGATGGTCGCCGTCGGTGTATTTGTCGAATCCGCCGCACAGACCTTGGTTGCCGATGAACTATTTCGTGGCACTTCACTTGAGCTACCAGTCAACTCAAAGTCATTGCCATTATCATCTGTGTCCACACAGCCTTGCCCTTTGCGCGATAACTTCTTTCCATTAGACAGTGTTGAGGCGGCACTTCCTTCAAATGCATCGGCTGACCCATACCCGACAAAATCAACCACATTTGTATCCGTGATGCCCGCAATGGTGGTGGTAATTGCGGCCAGCGCAACCTTGCCGGACTCAGCATGGAGATTCACTGTATCCGTGATATCGGCTGTCATCACCAGGCTGTTGCCGCTGAGTTTAATGAACAGATAGCCATTGGCTTGGATTTGATGTCCTGTCAGATCGATGATGTCCCAATGGCTACCATCTGCGGCGGCATACTGGACAGACCATCCCGACAGAGTAGTGGATTCGGAACTGGCATTGAAGAGTTCAACAAAGTCCGATTGGTAGATGGCATCGTCATTGCCACCACCGCCATAGAGTTGGCTGATACGGATTGCATGATTGAGATCAGATGTGTATGGATGTGCTTGTGTGATTTCGAGAGACATGCTCTGTAAAGACACAATACCTATACAAAATATCACAAGACATAAGAGAAAAGTCTTACCTTTTTTTGATAAATGAGAGTAAGAACAAGTGTCTACATTATAAAGCCATCGGGTCATAAAATAGTACATTTATCTTCTTATAGCCTCTGACATGTCTTGATGAAAGAAGAATACACACGACCACAAATTTTGGTCAGTATACTGCAACTAGTGAGAATGGCAAAATTGAGCGATGTCTATTCGTCATTTTGTGAATTCTCTCAACCAGACTATTGTTCGAATGGGTAACAGGGGCTGAATAAATTACCGTTCCCCTCACAAAACTGGAGTCTGTCGCTGCTTTGTATACTGCATTGGTACAAGCGGTCGTGATAGAATGCAAGTCGGTAGACATCATGATGTTGTTGAGTGTGCGTATGTGGCAGACATAATTTTTACTATAGAGTGTATAATGATATAATGCGAAATGGATTATCTGTCTAATTAACACTGCCCTCATGGGTTACTTCTGTGGATTTGTTTTATCGGTCGATTTGGCATTGACAGTCCTAAACTATTAAAAATTCACAGAGCAGTAAAATTTAGGTGATAGATTTTTTGCCAAGGCACTGTAGCTGATAGCATCTTGGTACCCTATTTTGACAGGAGAGTAAATGAAATGACATTGACAACCATTCAGCTTGAACATATCGAAACACATATTGAGGAAATACTGCCTAGCTTACTCAAACGTAACCCGGCCATCGTAACGACAATCGAGGGCATTCTGGCACAACATTTCCCAAGACGGGATGAATTTGCTCGGCTTTTGGATAAGGTTGATGCCTCAATTGAGGCATTAGATATATTCCGCAAGGACGTAGACCAGCGTTTTGAGCAAGTAGACCAGCGTTTTGAGCAAGTAGACCAGCGTTTTGAGCAAGTAGACCAGCGTTTTGAGCAAGTAGACCAGCGTTTTGACTCATTGACAAACGAGATGAATGAACGTTTTGAGCAGGTAGACAAGCGTTTTGAGCAAGCAGACCAGCGTTTTGAAAAACTAGAAAAAACACAACTCGTAATGAGGCGGGATATTGCCAAGCTCAATGCTGGACAGGAAAATATTATCAAACGGATGGATGGCATGGAAGCTTGGCTCAAACTTATGTTTGGTGACTCTGGTAACCAGATAGGTAGCACTTCAGAAGATTTGGTTGCAGCGGCATTGCGTTATGGTCTCAAAGAAGATGACATTGATGCGGATACGATTCGCCTACGTCAACCATTGCGCGATCCAGAAGGCTTGGTTTTCCGACCTGGATATAAGAGTGAGATTGATATCATTGCCCAAAATGGACATGTGACAATTTTTGAGGTAAAGACAACCCGCGTAAAACCAGGCGAGGTAGAGGTTTTTGCCATGAAACGTGACTTGTTTGTCCAACAAAATCTTGGTATAGATGTGAAGGGGTTGTTGATTGTACCATGCGCAAATGAAACCCTTCAGCAGGAATGTGACGCGTTTGGCATACGACTACTCACATAAACATCATAGACGAAGAGGAACCACGAACAATTCTAAAAATGATAACAACCATACCTTGGTCTGACCCAAACTGGCTCAATCTCATCTCTGCTTGGATTACAACACAACTTGCCCAACGCAATATCCATCTCAACGGAACCATCACTCAGCCACACACTGGTATGTGGTCAACCGTGCTACATGTACCGACGGATGGCGGCATATACTATTGCAAAGCAAGCGCATCGAGCTTGGCACATGAACCCATGTTGACACAACTGCTCGCCAATCACCAGCCACATGCCTTGCCTGAAATCGTGGCAGTTGACGAGTCACAAGGGTGGATGTTGATGAAAGAGGGCGGGATACGATTACGTGAACTGATCAACGACACGAAGGATATCCACCATTGGACCACGCTGCTGCCACGCTACGCACAGTTCCAGCAAGTAATGGCGGTTCACGCCGATACGCTGTTGACGGTGGGGGCATTTGACCGTCGCTTGGCCTCTTTGCCACAGCAATATGAGGCGTTGCTGACAGATCGCGCGGCCATGCTGATTGATTATCCCAAGAACGCGGAGTTAGACCATCTAACCGAGGAGACCTACGCACAACTCAAGCACCTCGCACCCACATTTGCTCAGTTGTGCCAAGACTTGGCTGCGTTTGGGATACCAGAGACGATTCAACATGATGATTTTCACGATGGCAATATTTTGGTGCAAAACTCGACGCAAACTCCACAATATATTTTCTTTGACTGGGGCGATGCCTGTGTTTCGCACCCCTTTTTGACGATGTTGGTGACATTACGCCACACAGCCTATCGACTTCAGTTGGCAGAAGATGCGCCTGAACTGATTCAGCTACGCGATGCCTATCTTGCGGCGTGGCGTCCCTATGGGTCGAATGGTGACTTGCTTGAAGCATTTGATCTTGCCTATAAAATTGGGATGGTTTGCCGTGCGTTGACGTGGTATGCGATGGTGTCTACCTTGCCAGTGGGTAGTGCAGAGTGGCATGAGAATGCTGACTCTGTACCGGGATGGCTGTTGGACTTTTTGGACTTGGCGCAGCAGAATTGAGATGCGGTATTGGCAGGAAAGGAATCAGCCAAGGCTCAAGATGGTTGCGTATCCGTCTCTGCAATCAACTGCACCATGAAGTGGACAAGTCCTTCGCGCGATGCTTCGAGGGCAGCGTTGACCAAACGATGCAATGCATCCTCATCATCTACTTCTTCCAAGCGAATGGTGATTTGTTCTTCATCTGCCTCACTCAAAATCAACAAATGGTTGAGTATGCCCAAAATAGATTTGCGATGCTTCTTGAGATTCTTCTGTCGTTTCGCCTCAAGTTCTATTGCGGCTTGTTTACGACCCAGTTCAATTCCTTCTTGGCGTCCTATCTCAATCCCTTGGTTTACCCATCGGTCGAAAAATCCTAGTTCTAACGGATTCTGTGGTCAGGCACGAAAGCCAGCCAAAGAGGATGAAATAAGCAAGTTATGTAATGGTCAGAAAGAGGTTGAACAAAAAAGAGGGGTGTGGTATGATGGGAAGATGAATACACAAAAGATATACTAT
>JBCCFC010000037.1:0-22391 GCA_039029935.1 Chloroflexota bacterium | reverse complement strand
TGTTGAATAGTCAATTAGAAACCAGTATCACTGTTTGATTATCTGTGGCGCGGGTTGGCTACCTGCGATACTGTCCTTTGTTCAATGATAGAGGAAATCATGAATAGACAACCAAACGAAAAAATTGCAGGCATCGTCGCAGGGGTCGGTCCCTATGCCGGGCTGGACATGCAGCGCAAAGTCTTCGACCAGACCGTTGCCCAAGGGGATGCCGACCATATCACTGTCATCGGCTGGTATCAGTCCAACGCTGTTCCAGACCGCACCCAATTTTTGCTGGGCAAGAGTAACGTGAATCCGGGACACGCGCTGGCGATACAGGTGACGGCACTGGCAGAGGCGGGCGCAGATGCAGTGGCGATTCCCTGCAACACCGCTCATGCACCGCCCATATTTGACACCATGCGCAGTGATCTACAAGGGCAGGGTTGCCCTGTGCCTGTGCTACACATGATTGAAGAGGTCGCCGCCTATCTTAGCCAGCCAGAGACGGGTATCGAATGCGTGGGTGTACTCTCGACAACGGGCACTTATGACACACGGCTGTATCCCAATCTGCTAGAACCACAGGGAATTCAGGTGGTTGTGCCGTCACGAGATTGGCAAGAGGCAAAGGTGAATCCGACGATTTATGACCCGCATTATGGCGTTAAGGCTGTAGGGACAGGGACAGAACGGGCGCGTACAGATTTACGGGAGACGATTGTCCAGTTAAAGGCAGAGGGCGCGCAGGCCGTGATACTTGGCTGTACAGAATTACCCTTGGTCTTCACCGAAACAGTCATTGAAGGGTTGCCATTGATTGATCCAACGCTGATTTTGGCGCGAGCGTTAATACGTGAAATCTCACCCGAGAAACTAAGGCCAATCACAGTGAAATGATAGCAGATGATACAATGTATCTTTGCGCAAAGACCACAAGTTTGATATAGTTACACTATAAAAGAACACTTGGTTTTGATAGAATCGAATTTTATGATGGGATTCAACTAAATTATGACTTATTTAACCGAACGACAAAACTTAACAGTAACACCTGTCAAAATGAACATCAATCAATATACCCCTCGAAGCGTTATGCCAATATCTACAAAAGTCACGCAAGAGGCTGTTCAACGGTATGTTAGCGAGTGGCTATTCCTTGAGGTTAGCTACATGATGGCTGCGGATATACCCTCTTTAGATGTCGTTGATGGTCAACAGATTTGGCGCGTCCCAGCAGTATTGACGGCTCCTCATGTTGGGCGTGTGGGGCATCTTGGGGATATATTGGTCAATGGTGAAGATGGTGAAATATTAGACACAGAGCAAATCGCACAAGCACTAATAGACGAGGCTGAAAAACTAGAAAGTCACATTCCTGACTATAAACCTCGAACTGAAACACCATCTCAGCATGTTGTGGGAAGTCCATCACAGAGCATTGTGCCAATGGGTGATCCATTAGAAATCATTGCCCGAACACAACAGCCAATCCTTGAAGCCGTGTAAAGACAACATTATGATTTCTCGTCCAACCGTACCCATTCACTTATCTATACCACACATTCAACAAAAACGTTCTGGCGAGTGCTTAGCTGCGTGTGCGGCAATGGTGATAGAACATCTCAACCAACATGTAACCACCACCCGCACACGCCGGGTACGCTATACCTATCGCCAACTGATCAGAATGCTACAGATCAAGCGCACAATTGGAACACCTTTTTCGCAGATCACGCGACTAGACAGGTTGAACATCAACATTCATTATCAAACGCATGGACGCCTTGAGACGCTTTACGAATTACTTCGTGCAGGCTGGCCGTCAATCGTTGGCGTTCAAACGCAAGAGCTACCTCACTGGCAGGGTGTGTACTCAAAGCACGTGCTTGTTGTTGTGGGGATGGATGCGCAAAACATATTGGCCAATGATCCGGAATTTCCAGATGCACCAATTGCTATACCACTAGGCGATTTTGACCTCGCTTGGCTAGAGCAAAATGAGCCATACGCGGTTTTATCATCAAAACATTGACGTATAATCGAATTTACTAAGAGTAAATTATGCTAACACCAACCATTCACACAACTCCATCACCAACACTCTATATCAACGAGCGTGTCAGCCAGCTATGGGCTGAGGACAAAACCGTCTATCATTTAGGCTTTGGTGAATCGCGTTTTCCGGTTCATCCTAAATTACAGGCAGCACTGGCCGACAATACGCACCAGAAAAGTTATTTGGCGGGGCAAGGACTACATGAGCTACGCCACAAGATTGCACAATTTTATGGGCGGCATTTTGGGATTGATGCGACGGCAGCGCAGGTGATGCTGGGACCAGGCAGCAAGGCATTGCTCTATGCGTTGCAAATGGCACTGGGCGCAGACCTTATCCTGCCCACACCATCATGGGTGAGTTATGCACCACAGGCGCAACTACTCAATCGCCCAGTTTATTATGTCTTTGCCTCGGCGCAGGATGACTATGCGCTGACAGTTGATGCGCTAGATGCAACCATCCGACAGAGTAATAATCCACGAAAAATTTTGCTCATCAATAGCCCCAACAACCCCACCGGGCAAATGTTCACAGCAGACTTTTTGGAACAGCTAGCCGCCTATTGCCGTGAGCAGCAGATTGTTGTGTTGAGCGACGAGATTTATGCGTTGACCCCACATGGGCAAAAACAACACACATCCATTGCGACCTATTATCCTGAGGGGACGGTTGTCCTTGGTGGCATAAGCAAACACCTGTCACTGGGTGGCTGGCGGCTGGGTGCTGCCGTGTTGCCAGCGGGCGACGATGGTCAGGCATTGATGCAGGGGCTGTGTACGATTGCAAGCGAAGTGTGGTCTACACCGAGTGCACCCGTGCAGTATGCTGCCATCGCTGCCTATGCCGACGACCCCGACATCACGAATTACATTGACGAATGCGCACAAATCCACGCCGTGCGTAGCCAACATCTGTGGGGATGGCTGACCGAGATGGGCATCACCTGTGCGCAGCCGGATGGGGCATTCTATATGTTCCCCAATTTTGACCGCTGGAAAGAACCGCTTGCCGCCAAGGGTGTGCATACATCGACCGATTTAGCGGCATATCTGCTGGATAATTATCAAATTGCCACGTTGCCTGGCCTCGCCTTTGGAACACCGCCAGAAGAGCTATCATTGCGACTGGCGAGCAGCTATCTGGACATGGAGACGGATGCAAAGGCCGAGGCGTTGTTACAGGCGTATCGTACCGTTGACAGTCCAGATGTATTTATGAGCAACCATCACCCCATGATGCAGACGGCGATTGGGCAATTCCAAAAATTTTTCAAAAGTTTAGGGTAGCATAATGAATGGCGTTGTTGTCAAGTTTGATACAAAAAAAGGCTTTGGCTTTATCCGTTCCGATGATTTTGAACAGGATATCTTTGTGCATGTTACATCAGTTCGCGACAAGCGACCACTGGTCCCAGGTCAGCAGGTTGAGTTTGATGCCAAGAAAACGGAGAAAGGGTTGTCAGCGATTGATGTCATCCCAGGACGTAAGCGACAGTCACCCTATATGATTTATGGTGTCCTTTCCGGTGTATTACTGATTGGGCTGCTAATTCTTGGGGCTATGTATATGCATCCGGTCGTGGCCTATTTGGTTGCCGTGAACATCACCACCTTTCTCATCTATGGCTATGATAAGTTTATTGCTGGCCGCGATGTGCTTCGTGTACCAGAGCGAGTGTTGCATACACTGGCGTTGATTGGTGGCTCGCCAGCGGGGTTATTGGCACAACGTGTATTCCGGCATAAGACCATCAAATCGTCGTTTCAACTTGTGTATTGGGCAGTGGTTGTGGTGCAGGTGTTGGTGGTTGTTGGTGTGTTGTGGCTACGAGGAGGATAGAATTATAGCGTGAATTGTTAAGTGTAGAATTTCTGTTCGGAGAAATCTTGAAAAGCAGTGTTTATATAGTGTTGTGCCTAAACCATGTCACAGAAGTATACGTTGCAGCATCTATCATTGCGACTACGATACTTACTAAGATTATCAGAATCACAATCATCATTGAACAAGAGGTCACGCACACATGAATCCATTTGCAAACTTATTGCTGACTTATCTGAAACCACGCTGGCAACAGACAACCCTGCTCTTTTTATTGCTCTTGTTGGTCATCGGCCTCCAACTCTATAGCCCACTCATCCTGAGCAACTTTATTGATGCTGCCGTTGAGGGGCAACCACTCTCCACGCTCATGCGCATTGCTGTGCTATTTCTGGGGGTTGCGCTTGTCACACAGCTCGTCTCGGTCATCGAAACCTATGTCGCCGAGAATTTGGGCATGATGGCAACCAATCAACTGCGCGTCGATATTGCGCGGCACTGTTTACGGCTCGACCTATCCTTTCACAACAGCCATACACCGGGGGAACTGATTGAGCGTGTGGATGGCGATGTGACGGCGTTGAGCAATTTTTTCTCGCGCTTTGTGGTGCGACTCATCGGCAATGTGTTGCTGGTCATCGGCGTTTTGATCTATCTTGCGAGCATTGATATATGGCTAGCAGGGATGTTGACAGTCCTGACCATTGCTGGCCTCATGCTCATTGTGCGCATCCGTGATATTGCGATCCCTTCATGGAAAGCTGCACGGGTGGCAATAGCCGATATGTTTGGCTTTTTGAATGAACGGCTCAATGGCGTTGAGGATTTGCACACCAGCGGGGCAACGGACTTTTCAGTTGGGCAGCTACAGGAACACGGGCTAACACTGTTGCACAAGGAGCGCAAAGCGACGACCATGACCTTTATCACCATCGGTAGCTCGCGCCTCTTTTTCACCATCGTCACCGCAGTCACCCTGTTGTTTATCGTCAATCTATACACCAGTGCCCTGATCACGTTGGGGACAGCCTATCTGATCTATCGTTATACCGAAATGCTCATGCGTCCTGTGGAAGAGATCAATCGTCAGATGCAAGACTTTCAAAGAGCCGTTGCCAGCGTTATGCGTGTTCAGGAATTGTTGGACACCAAAAGCAGGATTGCCGATGAGGGGCAGCAGCATCTCGTTACCCAAACTCAGGAGGGCAAAAATCAGGGAGTAGCCGTCGAGTTTAGGGATGTGTCCTTTGCCTATCCAACAGGTGACACGGTTTTGCATGATATCTCGTTTCACTTAAAACCAGGGCAAGTGTTAGGGTTGTTGGGGCATACAGGGAGTGGCAAGACGACATTGACGCGTCTGCTATTTCGTCTCTATGACCCAACTGCTGGTGAGATTATGCTGGATGACACACCGCTTGATGCCTTTGCGCTGACAGACCTGCGCCGACAGATTGGTCTCGTTACACAGGATGTGCAACTGTTTGACGCCACCGTGCGCGACAACCTCACCTTTTTTGATGATGCTATCTCTGACCAGGAGATTCTGGACTGTTTAACCGATGTGGGACTGGACTCATGGGCGACGGCATTGCCACTGGGTTTGGATACACGATTGGGGCAACAAAGCGAGTATCTTTCGGCGGGTGAAGCACAGTTGTTGGCACTGGTACGCGTCTTCCTCGCTGATCCAGCCCTAGTGCTGCTTGATGAGGCATCGTCACGGCTTGACCCCATCACTGAGCGTCATATTGAGGATGCACTCAACCGACTGCTGATGAATCGCACGGCGATTATCATTGCTCACAGGCTGTCAACCGTTGAGCGCGCTGATACCATCATGATTCTGGACAAGGGGCAGGTTATCGAGTATGGGGAGCGCACCGATCTCGCCATTTCACCGACATCCAAGTTTGCCTACCTGTTGCAGGTTGGACTGGATGCACTGGAAGAGGATGTCATAGTGTGATGGTGTGTGGGTGTGATTGTGTGATGGTGTGTGGGTGTGATAGTGTGTGGGTGTGATGAACTGTCAACTATCCACTCCCCCTAAGAAACAAGAATTTTTAGTGTTGAACATTTTACTTTAATTCTGTTTCTTTCCGATTGAACCGCCCAAGGCGGTGAGGTTACTGTCAACTATCAACTGTCAACTGAATGAAGGAGAAAACGATATGGGGTTGTGGCGTTCATTAGTGGAGTTAAGCTGGTTTCGCAAAGGACTGTTTCTGATCTGTGTGATCTTTGCGAACGTCCTCTTTATGCTCATCCCATTGATACCTGGGCTGGTGATGCGTGAATTTTTTGACACGCTGTCAGGTCAACAGGTGGCGGGGCTCAGTTTGTTGACAATTGTGGCGCTGTTGATCGCAACTGAACTGGGTCGCTTAACCGCGCTGGGTATTGCGGCAGTCACCACGGTGACACTCAAGCGCGATGTGAGTGCGCTCCTGCGCATCAACATATTCAAACGCATTCTGTCGCGCCCCGATAAACACACGCTGCCTGCCTCAAGTGGAGAGGCCATTGGTCGCTTGCGTGATGATGTCGAGCGACTAGGTGGGTTTCTCCCTTACATGTCCGAACCCATTGCCCTGATTGCCGTGTTCATTGGGGCATTTTGGGTCTTAACAGCCATCAACGCATCTGTGACACTGATCGTGTTTATCCCACTGCTGGCGAGTGTCATGCTGGTCAACGCGCTCAGTAAACGGATTCAACGCTATCGACAGGCCAATCAAGCGGCCATCGCCAATGTGACTGGGTGGTTGGGTGAGATGTTCCGCACCGTTCAGGCCATCCAAGTGGCGGGGGCGGAAGAGCGTGTGTTGAATCAGCTAGAGCAGCTCAACGAAACCCGTCGCCGGGCAATGGTGTCGGATGTGCTGTTGAGTCAAGGGCTACGCTCGCTCTCTGGCAATGCGGCGGACATTGGAGCAGGCATTATTCTATTACTGGTGGCGGAGTCCATGCGCACAGGGGCATTTACAGTTGGCGACTTTGCAATCTATGTCTCCTACTTGACGTGGTTGACCAAAATCACGCCCGAGGTTGGTTCATACCTCACCGACTATCGGCAAATTGCTGTGTCATTGACGCGACTGCGTGAATTTCTCGCTGCCGATACACAGGACGCGTTGGTTGAGCCTAGTCCCATCTATCCACATGAGCACGAACAGACAACGCCTATCACGGGTACATCTGAACATCCATTGAAAACATTAACGGTCGCGGGGTTGACCTATCATGGCGAGAGCCTCAGCCTTAACGATATTTCGTTTGAAATTGAACGCGGTTCGTTTACCGTAATTACAGGTCGGGTTGGTGCGGGAAAATCATTGCTGCTGCGTGTTCTGATGGGGTTACTGCCCAAAGATACAGGCGAGATTCACTGGAATGGGGCACTTGTGACTGACCCTGCTGCCTTTTTTGTGCCGCCACAAACTGCGTACACCCCTCAAGTACCACAGCTATTTAGCACAACGTTAAAAGAGAACTTACTGTTGGGAGTGCCTGCGTCTCAGGCTGAACTAAATCAAGCCATTCATACCGCTGTCTTTGAGCAGGATATCATGACATTTGAGTCTGGGCTAGAGACGGTCATCGGGCCACGTGGTGTGCGGCTGTCGGGTGGTCAGGTGCAACGCGCTGCTGCTGCCCGTATGTTTGTACGCAAGGAGACGCGGGGGGCTGACCTGCTTGTGATTGATGACCTCTCTAGTGCGCTGGATGTGGAGACTGAACAGACATTGTGGGCGCGTTTGGATGCACAACCCGACCTGACATGCTTGGCGGTATCCCATCGGCGCACACCGCTGATGCGCGCCGACCAAATCATTGTTCTACAGGATGGCCGTGTGGTTGGACGTGGTGCATTGGATGAACTGCTTGAAACATGTACAGAAATGCAGCACTTGTGGTCATCGACAGGAATGACGGATAGCCAGTTCTGATAACGGATATAGCATAAATGAACGCAAAGGTAAAGAAAATTCGCATGGTTCACCCGATACAACTTTTGGGGTACCTTTCATCCTCCTGTTTTTCCCACCACTTGGGTCATTCATCCGCTGGTTCCTGCAACATCTTCCTCTGCAATGAATCATGCTGATTTTTGGAGATAGCATACCAGATATGACTCCTTCTGTCCCCTTCTGTCCCCTTTTACCCTGTGTTACCTCTTCCGTTCAGCGTTAAATTAGCCTATTCGGAATGACAAGAGAATCAATGGCGAACATTTACATTAGAACAGTTCTTTCGCAATGATTTTGATGATGAGCAGGAAACTGAAGAAGTTGAATACTCAATAGAAGATGCCAAGGAAGTATATCCTTCATGTAATCATGATATATCATCCACGTCGTCTCATGATGATCTCGGTGAGTGAGCCACCAAATCCACAAAACGCACCTGCAATCACGGCTGACTGCCAGTCACTACTCAGAATGAACAACGCCAGCACTGGAATACTGATTAATCCGCCAATAAACGCGTGCATTCCACCGCGCTGACCAACATAAATAGCCGTGACGACACCCGCGAGAATGGGCCCCAAAATAGTCGCAAGGTCGCCCATGCCGCCAGCAGGCAGAAATGAACTAAGGGCTGTCACCAGCAGGGTATTGGCGGCAAATGCAAAGAGAATGCCAGTCCAGCGGATGGGTGGTTTGGTTGTTGTGTTTGGCTGTGTCTTTGTTGCCATTTATCGCACTCCTCTTTGAAAATCAAATGATGTACTATCTACTTCTCATTTAACATGGATTTGTATTGACGATCCGCACGTAACGTTACAGTTTTTGTCTCATCGGATGCCGGACTCTGGAGAATCAACAGCATTCCCAGCCAGTGAAAGAACTCTTTCTCGACAATGTACCAATGGCTCCATGCCATTGGGAAAAATATTTGTTAAACGCTCTCACTGTTTGTCATTGTCATTCAGACTAGAGTAAAATGCAGTGGGTATGCTGCCCAAATTAATCAAGACATAAGGATAGTGAATTCACAGAGCCAGAAATAACCAATGAATCGAGACGCACTATATCAGTTATTAACCCAGGTCGCCAACGGCCAACAGAGTGTTGACAACGCCCTCGAAAGCCTGCGCACCCTCCCTTTTGAGGAGATGGATTTCGCCACCTTGGATCACCACCGCACGTTACGCACGGGCTTTCCCGAAGTTGTCTATGCTCAGGGTAAAACAGCGGAACAGGTGGCTAAAATCATGGCACGGCTGGTGACGTTGAGTCCACGTATACTGGCGACACGCGCTAGCATGGAGCAATATGAAGCAGCGGTTGCGCTTGTGCCAGAATTGCAATACCATGCATCGGCGAGATGCATCTGGGTGGACCAAGAACCAGACCGTGACAAGTATGATGGCATCGTCATGGTAGCAGCAGGAACCAGCGATTTGCCTGTACTGGAAGAGGCCATCCTCACCGCTGACCTCATGGGGCACGCCCCCAAGCGCATCGTGGATGTCGGCGTCGCTGGTCTGCACAGACTATTGCCCCATGTCCCTACATTACAGACCGCCAACGTCGTCGTCGTTGCCGCGGGCATGGAGGGCGCACTCGCCAGTGTTGTTGGTGGGCTGACCGACGCCCCCGTCATCGCCGTTCCCACATCAGTTGGCTATGGCGCCAATTTTGGTGGTATCAGCGCACTACTTTCTATGCTCAATAGTTGTGCATCCGGTGTTGCAACCGTCAACATTGACAACGGTTATGGCGCGGGGAATATGGCGGCGTTGATCAACCAGCGGATTGTAAGTGGGTGAAGAGTGAACAGTGAAGAGTGAAGAGTGAAGAGTGGACAGTGAAGAGTGAACAGTGAATAGTGAACAGTGAAGTGTGAAGTATGAACATTTAATCTTTCAACTCTTCAACCTTTCAACTCTTCAACCCTTCAACGCTTCAACCCTTCAACTTTTCAACAAGGAGAAAATATGAAGATTCAAGTCGAATTACATGAACATACACAAACCAAGTTGGATGACTTACGCGGCTTTATGCATCAATTTGACTCGGTGATTGTGGCCTATTCGGGTGGTGTCGATAGTGCGTTGGTGATGGCGGTGGCGCATGAGCAGCTTGGCGAGAATGCGTTGGCATGTATTGGCGTTTCGCCCAGCTACCCGCAACGGGAGATGCAGGATGCGGTGAAGTTGGCGGATGAATGGGGCATTCCCTACCGCTTGGTCAACACCGAGGAATATCTGGATGAGAACTATGCCGCCAACCCAACCAACCGCTGTTACTTTTGTAAATCTGAACTTCACAACCATCTCAAAAGGATTGTGGCCGAGGAGAACTGGGCAATTGTATTGGATGGGACCAATGCCAGCGACCAAGGCGATCATCGTCCAGGCATTGATGCGGCACGTGAACGCGAGGCGCGCTCACCACTGGCCGAGTTAGGCATCACCAAGCCAGAAATTCGCGCCATTGCACGCAGCATGAACTTGCCTGTATGGGACAAACCAGCAATGGCCTGTTTGTCGTCTCGTGTCCCCCATGGCACAGCGATCACACCGGACCTGTTGCGCCAGATTGAGACGGCTGAGGATGTGCTGGTTGCTGCCGGATTCACCCAATTTCGTGTTCGTCACCACAATGATATCGCCCGCATCGAAATCCCTCCGGAGGAGTTCCCGCAAGCGATTGAACACCACACAACCATCGTAAACGGCATCAAGGAAACAGGCTACCGTTTTGTCACATTGGACCTTTCGGGATTTCGTAGCGGGTCACTGAACGGTGCAAGTATGCCCGCTACAACCATTATTTCGTTGGATGAGATTCAGATAGCATAGAAAATTTTGAAAATAAAAAAGGAGTGTAAAGAATGTTTCGGAAACAAGCGTTTGGCAACACGGGGCACGATAGCACAGTTATCATCTTTGGCGCCGCTGCATTAAGCAACGCCACCCAGGAAGAGGCTGATAGTGTCTTGGATTTGTTGTTGCGGTATGGAATTAACCACATTGATACAGCGATTGGGTATGGGGATGCAGAACTACGTGTAGGGCCTTGGATGAAGGAACACCGCAAAGACTTTTTCTTGGCAACCAAGACAGCGCAACGTACCTATCAAGGTGCATATGATGAGATTCGGCGTTCATTGGAACGTTTGCAGGTTGACCAAATTGACTCGATTCAACTTCACGCACTCTATCATCCTGATGAGTGCGACATGGCATTTGGCAAAGAGTCAGGTGAAAAAGGTGCATTACAGGCAGCGATTGATGCGAGAACGGAAGGGCTTGTCCGCTTTATTGGGATTACAGGACATGGCATGTCTGTCGCTGTATCGCATCGAAAAAATCTCGATGAATTTCCGTTTGACTCGATTCTGTTGCCCTATAACTACCTCATGCACAAACACGAACGGTATTGTAAGGATTTTGACCGTGTGGTCAAGCGCTGCCAAGAACGCAACGTCGCCATACAGACAATCAAGTCATCGGCACGTGGTCCTTAAACTACGACCAATCCCAATACCAACACTTGGTATCAGCCACTGGAAACACAGAGTGCGTTGGATAACGCAATCCATTGGGTCATGGGGCGTCCAGAAGTCTTTTTAGTCACGCCTGGTGATATGGGCATTCTACCGATGGTGTTGGATGCGGCCAACCGTTATGAATCACGCCCCAGCGAAGAGAGCATGGATGCGTTGATCGATGAGTATCGCATGACCTCGATATTTGGGATCTAATCATTATAGAGTCCCCTGAAAAAAGTCCGACTTCTGTAAAATTTGCTGATTCCTACCACTGGTAAGAAGTCGGACTTTTGGGGTATTTGACCCGTTTTTCAGCAGAGTCATTATAGAATAAGGAGAAATTCATGATCCGTACACAGCCATTTGGCAACACAGGCCATATGAGTACAGTCACGCTTTTTGGCGCAGCCGCATTGAGCCGTGTGACCCAAAAAGAAGCCGACCAAACCTTAGAGGTGTTGCTTGAATACGGCGTCAACCATATTGACACCGCCGCCAGCTATGGCGAATCAGAGCTACGCATTGGTCCTTGGATGAAGGAGCATCGCAAAGATTTCTTCTTGGCAACCAAAACAGGGTATCGTAAATATGAACCTGCACGTACACAAATCCGTCAGTCCTTGGAGCGGCTACAGGTTGAACAAGTGGATTTGATTCAGTTGCATGGGTTGTTCCACCCAGACGAGTGGGACACCGCGATGGGTAAGGTGGCTGGTGAAAAGGGCGCATTGCAGGCAGCAATCGAGGCACGAGAGGAAGGACTGGTACGCTTTATTGGCGTCACAGGACATGGCATGACCGTCGCTGCCATGCACAAACGCAGTCTGGCCGAGTTTGCCTTTGATTCAGTTCTGTTGCCCTATAACTATGTCATGCACAAAAATAACCGCTATATCAAAGACTTTGATGATGTCGTCAAACTCTGTGAAGAACGCAATGTTGCCGTGCAGACCATCAAATCGGTTTCACGGGGTCCTTGGGCAACCACTGCCAAGAATGCCGCGACATGGTATCAACCGCTGGAAGACCAAGACGCACTGGATACCGCTGTGCATTGGGCGATGGGTCGCACTGGTGTATTTTTGAATACGCTTGGCGACATCCATGTTCTTCCACGTATGTTGGATGCCGCCAGTCGCTATGAGTCACGCCCGAGAGATGAAGCGATGGAAGACCTACTGGATAAATACCGAATGACATCAATTTTTGGAATTTAGCATTGTAAAGCGTGGTCTGGAAACAAATGTTCCGTGTAAGAAGATTATTCGCACTTGACATTTATCCCAGACCACGATACTATCTATACAGTACTTATACAATCTTTTTAAATATACTGTTAAACCAACTGAGGTTTCATATGCAAACTGTAACTGTATCGCCTACATATCAGGTGATGATTCCAAATGCCATTCGTGAAATGTTTGAACTTCAACCAGGTCAAAAAATTCAAGTCATACCCTACAAAAACCGTATTGAACTGGTCCCCATTGCATCCTTGCAGGATGCTCGTGGGCTGCTGAAAGGCATTGATCCAAATTTTCTGCGTGAGTCAGAGGCTTCGCCGGATTCAAACTTGCCAGAGTCGCCACTTCAGGGGATTTCTGCGCTACCAGGAGTGCAACTAAACTAAACCATTATTCATGAATGTCGTAGATTCCTCTGGTTGGATTGAATATTTTGCGGATGGCCCCAACGCAGATTTCTTCGAGCCAGTGATTACACAGACCTCTAAACTTATCGTGCCATCTTTTGTTATCCATGAAGTTTTTCGGTGGGTTTTGCAGCAGAAAGGTGAGGATGAGGCCCTGCTGTGCATCGCGCTCATGACCTTGGGCAAAGTGGTTGATTTGACGATGACGATTGCGGTGAATGCAGCGGAATTATCAACGCGCCTGGATATTCCTAGCGCGGATAGTTTGGTTCTAACCACCGCGTTAAGCCACAATGCCACATTGTGGACACAGGATTCAGACTTTAAAGATTTGCCTGGTGTACGCTATGTTGAGCGGCGGATAGATTTTTGAAACCTAACCTAACACTGGATGTATCATAAAAAATAAATTTTTCAAATTTAAATTTGAAAAATTTATTTTTTATAGAGATTTTTGCTGAGTTAAAAATTTCTATAAAAAGAACTAATTTTCTCTCATGTTACAACTATATCTTTTTAAGATTTTAGAGTGAGGTGGTCGAAAATGAAAAAAATAAAATTTTCTGACATAAACATTTTGGATATAAAAGAAATTGTTCAGCTCAAAGAGAAAGGTGTTGAACCATTTTTTTGGAACAATTTGATAGATGTGTATGGCAAGCCATTAACAGAAACCGAACAATTTCGCATCAAAATGATTCAAGATGATTTAATGAATTACTCAATTATCCTGATGAATGAAGCGACTATTTGGGCACGTGCAATTTACCCTATTCTCGTCATGTCAGAATATATGCCAATTCAAGCATGGGCAGAGATATATCTAAAAGCACAATATCCACAATTTGAAGTGCATGGCATTGTCGATGGCGTCTTAGGAAATGCTGTCTCTGGTATTGTCGAGACACCCTTTTTGACTATATTAGAGGTCAAGCGTGGTGTTGAAGCAAAAAATCCACAGGCTCAATTATATGGACAGCTACTCGCAACAGCATTTTTAAACTATCATGCTGACACCAAACCAGACAACACACCGAATAACCAACAAGAAGTTTTTGCCTGCTACACAGTTAGCGACAGTTGGACCTTTGTACATGGCGTTGTCGATGACCTCAATAGCGATAAACCCAGATTAATAGTACAATACTCACGTGAATACTCTGGCAAGCTTGAAATTGAAACCATTTTACAAATTCTAAAAAGTATCATCCAAAAACAAGCTGCATGGATACACGCAATCAAATCTTAACCAAACTACGTACAGCACTCAACAAGCCGGTCCTACCATTTCCCAGCTACAACCCGCCACCGCTGCTGGACCACATGAATGTTACCGCGCCACTTGTCGCCAACGAAACCGATATCCAATCATTGGCTCTTCGTTTTGGGCAGGAACTAGAGAATTTACAGGGGACATACGAAATTGTCGAGACGGCGATTGAAGCACGACTGGCGTTGACCAATCGGCTTCTGGACTGGATGCGTACAGAGGAAATGGCGCGTAAAGGGACGCGTCATAATTTGAACTACACGCGTTCTGTATTGAGCTGGTCACAAGATGCGTTACCTGTATCTGGATTGCAGGACACATTTAGTGATATGGGCATCAACCTTGTCTCACCCGCAGAACTGCGCTCACAGGAGAGCCGTGATCAAGTGCGCCTGATTCGTTATGGACTGACGGGTGTGGAAGCTGCCTTTGCCAGCACTGGCTCCATGATGATGGTGACACGACCGCAGACCAGCCGCTCTGCCAGCCTCCTGCCCATTCGCCACATCGCGCTGATTCCATTCAACAAACTCTATCCAACAATGGAAGATTGGGTGCGTACTCAACGCGGCAACAATGAAATGACCTCGCTGATGCGCAATCACGCCAATCTATCCATGATTAGCGGACCCAGTAAGTCCGCTGATATTGAAGGGACCTTGACACTGGGTGTACATGGCCCCAAATTTGTCCACGCAATTTTGTTTAAATCCAATGAGTAACAACATGCCGTCCCCATGGAAAACTATTTGTGTCGAACAGCCAAAAAGAAAATATGAGAGGCAACATGACAGACTACAGCAAACTACTCACACCTTTTCAACTCAAACATCTGACACTCAAAAATCGCATCATGAGCAGTGCTCACGCACCAGCCTATGCGCTCGATGGGATGCCACAGGAACAGTATCAGCTTTATCATGAAGAAAAGGCCAAAGGTGGCATCGCGTTGACCATGTTTGGTGGCTCTTCAACCATCTCACCCGATTGCCCAGCATCCTTTGGTCAGCTATCCGTTGGTGAAGCCCGGATTGTCCCTTATTTTCAGCAGTTTTCCGAACGCATTCATCGTCATGGTGCCAAGCTCATGTGCCAAATTTCACATATGGGGCGGCGTACACGCTGGGATTCAGGTCACTGGCTCCCACCTGTCTCCGCCTCCAATCGCCGCGAACCAGAACATCGCTCCTTCCCCAAGCCCATGGAGGAGTGGGACTTCCCGCGCATCCTTGATGACTACGCCAAGGCCGCACTGCATTGCAAAGAGGGCCATCTTGATGGCGTTGAAGTCTCTGGTAGCGGCTCTCACCTCATCTCTCAATTTTTAGCAGGCCACACCAATCTGCGTGATGATGACTATGGTGGCCCAATCGAGCAACGCACACGCTTTGTGCTGGAGGTGTTGCAGGCGATACGCTCGGCGGTTGGGCCAGGGTTTGTCGTCGGCATCCGTTTGGCAGGTGATGAAATGGTCAAGGGTGGGCTAGATGCCATCGAATGCGTGCAGGTTGCGCAAGCCATTGCTGATTCTGGACTGGTTGATTTTCTCAATATTGCACAGGGTGCAGCCGAAAATTATCAGACACTGATTAACTTTATCCCCAACATGAAGCATGGCCTCGCCCCATTCTTGTATTTGGCCGCGGGTGTTCGGGACCGAGTCGATATTCCCGTTTTCCATGCAGGACGCATATCCGATGTTGAAACGGCAGCAAAAATCATCAACGAGGATCATCTCGATATGGTGACGATGACACGGGCGCATCTGACCGACCCCTACATCGTCCGCAAGCTGGAGACCAATGAACCTCACCGCATTCGACGCTGTGTGGGCGCCAACTACTGTATCGACCGACTCTACAAAGGTGGACAAGCCTTTTGTATCCAAAATGCAGCCAGCGGTCGTGAAGCCACCATGAACCATCGCCACGAAAAGGCCGATGAGCGCAAAACCGTTGTCGTCATCGGCGGCGGGCCAGCAGGCTTGGAAGCGGCGCGGGTGAGTGCAGAACGCGGGCACTCTGTCGTGCTGTTTGAAGCCAATGAGGAGACAGGCGGGCAGGTCAACATTGCCGCCAAAGCGACATGGCGGGCGCAGTTGCAAGAGATTGTTGGCTGGCTCGATAGCGAAGTGCGGCTACTTGGCGTGGATGTGCGCACCAATACGAGAGCGACCCCCGACATGGTGCTGGCAGAATCACCCGACTATGTAGTCGTGGCAACAGGTGGCTCGCCCAACAAGGGCTATTTTGACGGCAGCGATTTGGTGGTGAGTACATGGGATATACTGAACAAGGTCGTTCCCATCGGCCAGAATGTCCTCATCTATGACGATTTATCGGGGCATCAGGCTGTCTCTTGTGCCGAAGTCGTCGCTGAACACGGCAGCACCGTCGAGCTTGTGACGCCTGAAAATGCTATTGGACAAGAGCTAGGTGGCACAAACTTTGCTACCTACATGGAGCATCTGCACAAGCAGCATGTCAAAATCACGACAAACCTGCGTCTGTTGCATGTCGCGGAGGACGGTGATAGCCTAAATGTGGTATTTGAGCATGAATATTCGCACTTGGAAGAAAGCCGCCAGATTGACCAAATCATCTGCGAGCATGGCACTGTGCCCAACGACGACCTCTACTTCGCCCTCAAATCACACTCAACCAACTTGGGTGAAACCGATTTGACAGCACTGATAGCCGTACAGTCTCAGACGATTACGCATCAACCGGATGGTCGATTCATGTTGTTTCGCGTGGGGGATGCGGTAACAAGCCGGAATATTCATGCGGCGATTTATGATTCGTTGCGGTTGTGTTCGGCTTTTTGAAACCATTCCAGACCATCCTTGAAAATAAATTTTTAACACATGACTGGCAAGTCTGGACAGATACACTAGATTTGCCCCGACTTGCCAGTCATGTTTATGCATATTATTTAGCCCTCATCCCGAAATTTTCTGCTACCCTCCTACTATGGCTTCGGTATTGCTGCTGGCAATGGCTGCGGAGGCACTTCAAAGTTTGTCTGTGTATCAGTCGTCGAACCCCGCTGACCATTCAACAAGACAAAGCTAAACGAATACCCTTTTAACTGAGCCACGCCATGACAGCCCATACAACCGCCCATGTTATATGAGTTACCACCTTGGTTCACATTGAAATTCAAGTTGTCAGCACTACGATCAAAGTTGGTTGTGTCATTGGTGTTTTTCGTAGTTTTAAAATCCCCTATTGGAATTGTCTCGGGTGGTAACCCTTGAAACTGCTGAAGACCGACATTGCTTTCAATGACCAAATTAGCCAAATAGAACGCCTGTCCATAATCACTAGGATCGTTATTGGACTTTGGAAGGGGTAAACTCGTAAAGGTTTCGACCGCATTATCAGCGTGAAATTGTGTACCGATAAGCTGATAGTTACACCAGACACTGCCTGGACATCCAAGAGCCTCATGTACCCGTGTATTGACCGTTTGGGTGCCTGTTGAGATGGGGTAACGGCGGGTAAGCGGTAAGGTATGTGTGATGGCTGGAAAAGATTGCGTTGTTATCGTTTCTGAATTATTGACGAGATAGTTTGCATATGTAAATCCCGCTGCATCGTTACCCACATGCTCCCACGTGGCAAAAATAAAGGTACCACCCTGCGGGCCAAAATTGTCCGAACCTGATGTTCCGGTGTGGATTCGTTGGATAATGTGAAGACCGATCAATCCAAAGGTTGCTGGTTGTTTACAGGTGATTTCTTTGTTATTAGAATCTTTTTCAGTCTTGTAATAGTAAGCATCTGCCGTATGATATTGGGTGTGGTCTTCACTGTCATCAAGCATCAACCACGCTGACTTGGTTTGGATTGCACCGGTCAAACAGGGCTTGTGATCACCACCAGGATCCGAGATGACCTTTGTATAGTAATCCGTTACACAAGCTTGGGCATCATAATTTGTTACGCCTGGATTTTGACTGCGACCAGGTGCTTCCCCCGCGTTTGTTCGCCACGGTAGTGTAATGTTTTTCACTTGTGCTGCGGATGTTGCAATATCATCTGAATAGTACTTATGAGTGTCTACATAGTTAAAAAAGTCATAATTAAGTTTTACTTCATAGAGCACTGGCCGACCACCTTGTGCTGGTTGCCCTTTCCATACCCTTGGACCAACGACTTGGTGTGGAACCTTGCAACAGAGTGGCTCACTTTCACTGCCATCACACATATTTTCGACCTGATCTGGCTCAATATAGCCGCCGCACAACTGCGCTTGTGTTTCTAGGGCCTCTGAGGCTACCTCAATCGTTTCATCGAGTGTGTCGTAGACAAGTTTCGATCCTTGGGCAAAAAAGCGATCCACCATCTTCGTCTTCTCTTCTTCAGAGACATTGGAACAGAAGGGAACGTCCTGACCGTCTAAGTTGTAGTTGGGTTTGCTATTCCAAGCGTCAGGGACGGCAGTGGACCCAACGGGTGGAAAAATTTCTCGCTTCTCTTTGTAAGTCTCCCATACGACCAGATCATTATGCTGTGTAGCTGTGAATGGTTTACTCACATCAGGAAATCCGCGCTGATAGTTATGCGTCTCAGGGTCTATAGCTGACCAATTCAACGCAATGAAACTATTCCAGGCAAAGGTATCATAACTATAGTGAGGACCATGATTTTTTTCCGGCATTGATGGCGTATTTGGTAGTGCAGGACAATTGATATTCAACACCGTGCCGTCTGCATCACAATGCGCTGTACCCGCATCATCGCTTGGCTCATCTTCGATTTTGGCTTCTTCTGCTAGTTCCCCCTCTGCATCTTCTTCCGCTGTTTCATCTGTTGGCATAACCGTTGGCTCTACCGTAGATTCAGCAGCCGGTTCTACAGCAGGTTCCTCAACACCACTGCAGCTCAAGACAAAGAAGGCTAAACAGACCAGAACACCAGTAATAATCCAGAGACGACTGTTAATTGTACTCATAATATTACTCCTTGTACTAGTATATTGTTCCCTAAGTTGTGACAGTTTATTTTATAAACGTTCACCAGCTAGAAGGACACATATAATCATTCACTGAACGCGAACGATGGATAAATGCCCAACGGTCTACAAGCATCCATGACACCTTTACCATACCGAATTGGTGTGACAGTTGCATACGTATAGTATACACGAAGTTGGGCTGGTATGACTCCGAAATTACTCCGGAATTACTCCGAAAACTCTCTGAAATATTAATAGCTAAACGTAAGTTTAATTCTATAAATTTTGAATAAACAGAATGATGATAGACAGGGAATATCACACCGCATTTTGTGATGATGGTCGACTTACATCGTGTAGTTAATATCAAAGGGCGTATCGAACGTGAATATACGAGGCGGAGATGTTTGATATGATAATAGACTCAAGGCGATACCATCATTTGACCGAGCGGATGTTTGTCTCGTAATCCATCAAACGCCTCATCTCAACTCGACAGAATGCCGATGCATTCGCCGCAACCCTATGATAAACTTTAGATGGATTGGGTAATGGGTTTTCAATGGTTTTCTCCTTGTGTGGTATGAAAAGAGGGGCTGCGCTAGCGTTTTCTAGCACAGCCCCTCTTTTTGTTTTGGGTTTTATTTGACGAGAACCGCTTTTGCCAATCGTCTTAATTCACGCTCATTTCTTAGCAGGCCACCAAGTATCAACTATTTTACCAGACTTATTGAAGTGCCGTCGAGACTCTTTCATAATGCACCCAGCTTGTGCTGCCGCCTCCAACCATTTAGCTGCGTCCCGCCGGTCCTTGCCGATACCCCAACTCTTACATTCGCCATCTCTTAGAATTCCATTGACAAGAAAGTTGGTATCAATGTACTCCTTCTGGCCTGTTTCTACTTGCCCCTGTATTAGGCCATCAACACGTCTAATGATCCAAGGAACAAAATACTCTATAGCTTGTGCGAACTTGTTTCCTGTATTGAATTCCAATTTTCGCTTCTCGCTTTTCTTATCTCTGCGCAGCAATCCATCCTTGACCAGTGGTTGCCACTCTTCTACAGGGGCAATATCTGTTAATCCCCACATAAACGCATACGTCCAATTGTTCTGATAAAATTTTAGTGCCAAACGCATCATCAGATCGATGTGCTTATGATTTGGTGTAACCTTTGCTGGGCTTGCAGTAGCGTGGGATTTCCATTGGGTGAAGTACGAGTCCAAGAATACAACTTCATCTGCTCTATTATGCAACTGCTTGCTGAGAGAGTTGCTTACAGCGATGATGCCGACGTTCTTGTTATGGCTATGCGCTATTTCGACGATGTCTAGGAAGTCACTATCACCTGTACCCATAATGACTGTTTGTAAGTTGGGCTCTCGGTAAAGAGCTTCATGAATATCATTTATCATTTTCATATCTGCACTATTTTTGCCTGGCGTACTGACTAGGTAGCGGGTATCTACTTGTAACTCTGCTAAGTTACGTTGTAGATTGCGACCAAATTGTTCTTCCAAGTGAAAAAAATCACAAAAGCCACGGGATTTCAGAACCCTATCAACATGTGGCAACTTTTTCGCCAAGTCATCTTTTGCTTGATCTAAGGCTTCAACAAACTCCTGTGTACTTGGCCAAATGCCATGCTGTTTTTCCAAACTGATGAGTAGGTTTTCGACATCTAGCCAAACACCTGCTGTTCCAGGCTTGCTGAGGGTGTCAGGCAGAAGAGTGCTTGGCAGGTGACTACCGGGTTTTGTACTAACTAACCTTGCTGGTGCATATGATATTGGTGAGCCTATAGCCCCCTGTGTATTCGGATTTGAAGTGACTGTGTACAGGGGGTTTTCTACGTCAAATCTTACAGATGGCATCTGATAGCTCAGCATCAACGCATTATTCGTAAGCTGTGGTATTACACCAGAATTACTTTGAACGTCAAATGCTTGATTGTTGGATACATCAACCCCAACTGGGGCATCCTGATTGAGAATAGGCATCAATGTTTGTCGTTGAGCTAGCAGACGAAGTAAACGTTGTGTACGTATATTTTCTTTTTCTGCATCAATTTTCGGATGACGGTGTTCGTTTTCTGCCATCTTTGGATCGCGGTCGATGTTTTCTGTTCCGTGTTGGTTTGTATTCATATTTGGTCTCCTGAGTTATAAGCTATTTATTGCAGTGTAGTGATAAATATTGGCTCTGCGTTGACACGCCCAATTGAGCCTTCCATCCGTGTTTGCAGAGCGTTTTTGGTATTGGTTGTGAACTTGCCTTTATCATAGGTGTAAACGTGGCGCAATTCATCAGGGAAACCCTTCGGATTTGCGAAGAATTAAAATGACATTAAAAAAAGGGTTGGCCTGTTTAAACAGGCCAACCCTTTTCTCGAATAACCAATACAATTCTAAAGGTGATTTTTAATGTTTTATTAGCCAAATAATTGGACATTTAGTCTGGCGGTTCAATTTGATCTTCAATTAGCAATGCATATCCTGTCCCGCGAATATTACGAATTTCGATGGCTGGATTTTGTCTATCATCAACGGCAGAAATCACCTTCTGCGTTTCGGCTTTGATTCGACTTAAATCTTGTTTACGATTGTCCAAATGCTCAAGCTCACCCCTTGGCGGCCATATTTTAGATTGCAGTGTAACATAGTCACATGGGGCAGCTTTATGCCAATAAATATCATATAATGTCTTTAGAAATCGTTTTTGTTGAGGTGCTAGTTCAATTAATTGTTCATGTAAATAAAATAAATCATGTTCATTATCATAATGTAAAATAGACATACGATCCGTTTTGACAGCGATTGTTGTGATTCTGCTATCTTGTTTTGGTGTCCTAAATTCAAATATGGCGGCTTCATTTGCAAATGCGATTTGATCCCGATCAAGTAGCCGTTGTTCCCGTCCGCCGATAATGCGTTCACCATTGACAAAGGTTCCATTTCTACTTTTATCATTGATAAAAAAGTAATAGTCATAACAAATTTCCACATGCAAATTTGATATTGCAGGGTGTGGAATCACAATATCGCTGTTGTTATCACGTCCGATTACATAGATTGCATGTGGGTTTGATGGGAGTAAGATCGTTGAGGTCTCGCTTTGCTTCGTCTTTAGTTTTGAT
>JBCCFC010000036.1:0-22531 GCA_039029935.1 Chloroflexota bacterium | reverse complement strand
TTTGACCACAATGCCAATTGCTCAGACTCTTTTAACTACCCAAATATGTATGCCATTATCCCCAAACGACGGGCTATCTAACTCATACCCAGGACCGTCGCCAGTCTCTGATTCAGATTCTCATCCACCGCACTCGGATGAATCGCTGAAATCGGGCCATCTTTCTGATTGCGCCCAGCCACAACCGTGACATGATCAACAGGGAAGAGGTCCATCGTCTCAGCAAAGCCAGCCACGATGTCGTCGAACTTCTCGATGATATAGGCCGTCATGCCCTGTTCATCGGACTGCAAAATCTCAATCGTACGCGATAGCTGATCCAACTCGGCCTGCTTTTGACCGCGAACGGCGGCGGCTTTGGCCTTCGCCTCTTCCACCATCTTGGTCTTTGTTGCCTGTGCAGGAACAATCATGTTGGCCTCTAGCTGTGCCTTGACCATCTCGATGCGTTGCTTCTCCGCCTCAATCCGTGCCTGAACACCTGCAACCTCCGATTCAGCATTGCGTGCTGCCTCCTGTGAACCTACCGCGCCACGCTGATTTTCCTCGGCCAGACGCACCTTGGTGTTGGCTTCAATCTTTTGGCGTTCATTCTCCCAATTGCGGATAGTAATCTCCGCACGACGGGCTTCCTGCTCTTCTTTGGCAACAGACTGTGCTTCGGCTTTGGCCTCACGAGATTGTGTCTCGGCGTTGGCGGTCTGCACCCGTTTGAGCAGCGCAATGTAGAGGTCTGGCTCCTGCACACCTTCAAGACGATGGTCATCGACATCAGCAATGTTCATGGTCGTGATCTCCAGCCCAATGCCCTCCAAGTCTGCTTTACAGACCTTGATCATATTTTGGATCAGTCGCTCTTTGCGACTCATCACCTCTTCTGGCGTCATGGCCGCAATCGAGTCACGTAGATGTCCCTCGATGATGGAAGTGGCGATGCCCTTGAGGTCTTCCCACTCGGTGGTGAGATGGAGGATGCGTTTGACGGCGTGGATCATGCCCCGTTCGGACTTGGCAACGGCAAAACTGACAGTGGCGGTGACAGTCAGCGGGACGATGCCCTTGGCAATGGCTGACTCAACCTCGACCGTCGTGGTCTGAGGTGTCAGGTCCATCGTGTTAAAGCGGTTGATGAGCGGGAGTACAAAGACACGTCCACCGCGATAAGTTCTAAAGCTGGAGCCTTTGCCATGCACAACGGCCAGTTCGCTGGGTGGGACCAACTTCATTTTGGAAATGACTTGAATGGTCAGGGTGATGAGGATGAGTATAAATAGTGTGACTAAAAAATAAACCATATATATGTATCCCTTTCAGGTGTTGTTTAACCCTCCCTACCCCTCCCCTAATAAGGGAGGGAACCAGCACCTCATTAACGGTGTGACTGATCCTCCCCTTAGCAGGGGGAGGTTAGGAGGGGGTGAATGTCGTGTTAGCCAACAGGTTGCTCCAGTTGTTTCTCTCGGCTGGTGCTCCCCATCAACTCCTTGATGCTGATACCAAAGCCAGATTCAAGTTGGTTCAAGAAATCAACCAATGCAGCAGGGCCACGATTGACCGCACTGTTAAAGCCTTCATCATCGTTGAGGACCAACAGGCTATCAACCTTCATGTCCTGTGCACTGTTCTGATAACTGGCAAAGAGTTGGGGCAGTTGGTCAAGGAAAAGGACGGCTTTACCTATATCACCGCTCTTGCTGAGAAGTTCTACTTTTTGTTTCAATAAATCATTGTGGGCTTCACGAACAATTTCAGTAGATTCCGCTTCACCCGCAGCGATAATTTCCGCTGCCTGACGACGCGCTTCGGCGGCCAATGTCACCTCAGAGCGGTTGCGTAGCTGTTGCAACTCAACATTCATCACCTCAACCTGTTGTTGACCTTGGCTCGATGCCTCTTCAATCCCGCTGTCGGCTTCTAACTTAGCTCGATGGATTTTCGCATCACATTCACGGCGATATAGCTCCACCTCTTGCTTGGCATTGAGGATGTGCTCATTGGACTGACTCACGGCAACGCCCATGCGCCGCTGACCATCCGACTCGGCCCGTTCCGCTCGAGCGTTGAGACGAGCCTCTTCAATCTCCACTTCTTTGCGCTTGCGAGACAATGTTTTGTTGGCGAGGTTGGCGATATAACTGGAGGTGTCCCAGATACGTTGGAGTGAAACTGAGACCACCTCAATACCAAAGGTACTTAGGTCTTCCTGGCAGTCATCAAGGAGAACGCTACGGAAAATGGCTCGCTCACCTTCCTTATCTGCATCATCTGAGGATGATATCTTTGAGGATAGTTCGACTACCTCCAAATCGCTGACACCATCCGCACTCTCGACCATGCCAATCGCTTGCAGAGGCGTTGTTTTGTTGAGCGCAGCGCGGAAGTTACCGATCATGGTCTGCTTAATCTGCTCTTGAATTTGACCACGGGATTTACCCAATAACTGCTGAACCGCACTGTAGAGCAACACTTCATTTTGGTCATCAATACAGACACACGCCGTCGCATCTGCCCCGACATTGATACCGTTGGCAGAGTTGACACCTTCAATGCGCACGTTGATCGGGATAATCGTCAAATCAATGGCTTCAACGCTCTGGATAAAGGGAATAATAAAGGTCCAGCCGCCCTTTTGTAGACGGAACCCATATTCACGCCCACCAACGTTTGTCTTTGTACCACCCGTGATGACCAAGATGTGGTTAGATGGGCAGACACGAATCAGGGTGGGTAGGAAGATCAGCGTTCCCATAAAAACGACGATGGCTAACACACCACCAATGATGCCAGATTCCATATGTTATTGTCCTTTCATAGTGTTCAGTATTCAGTAGGTCAGTAGGTCAGTATTCAGTAATCGACCACCGACATACCGATTACTGACGTACCGATTACCGAGTTCAGGTTAATCGACATAGACACATTCCTCGTCTATTTTGACGATGCGAACCGTGTCTCCTTTTTCAAATGTTTTTTCGTTGTTCTGGGCCAGCGCATATTGTTCCATTACGCTCATGCCCACCTGTACACGCACACGCCCCATCATGTCATGGGTTAGCGGGATGGTGACAGTGGCCTCGGACATGAGCAGATCACGACGGGTGAGCGATGAATCAGTATCGCTGCGCTGGAAGCGGAAGAAGGCTTGGGCGAGGAAGAGGGCGACGATACCAACGGGAATAGCAAGTAGGAGGCTGGCAAGTGCGCTCCGTCCACTCATGATGCCAACCCAGCCTGTGGGACCAAAGCCGAGACAGAAGTATACTAGCAGGCGCAAGTAGGCCATGATTGATAGCAGCGGATTGGTGGCATCCATATGTGTGCCATGCATATCACCCGCCTCATAGCCTGGGCCATCAGTGTCGATGCTATCCATATCAACCCCATCCACACCAGCATCGACATCTGTGTCAATATCAATGCCTGTGTCAACATCAACCCCCGCATCAACGTCAATGCCTGCATCTACATCCACACCATGATCTGCCCCAGAGCCATCGTCATCGTTGCCCAAAATGCCCAGCATATCGAGCGCGACCACACCGACCGAGAAGATTGTACAGCCGATAAATAGCTGGACAACGGTTCCGTCGCTCAGAATTTGTAGTGCGAGTGAGATAAACACAATTGTCAGCACCACGGCAAGGATGGCAAAGAAGACGAGCCGTGTGCGTGTTTGTTTGGTTTGTCGTAGCCTTTTCAAATTTGTTTGTAACATGGTAAAGTACACCTTTCTGTGTGACTTTTGTACAGTTTGAAATGAACCCTTGAAATTATTCTATGACTATTTGATATACAAACGACTATATCATAAAGAACGCCAAAAATCATGACATTACAATGACATTAAGCTGACAAAGGAGAAATTGCCGCAATGCCATCACAAACGCACTATAAAAAGCTGGAAAATCTACGCAGTATCTCGCCCTATCACAAAAATCTGGATACTACGATTGAGATTGGTGAAGGCACCGCCACAGTACGCCTCAAAATTACACCTGACTTATTGCATGGTGCCGGCATCGCACATGGAGCCGTACTCTTCATGGTAATGGATGATGCCACCGCTTTTGCTGCCAGTTCGCTGGTTGAAGATACATTTCTGGTTACGGTGTCGTTCAATATCTATTTCACACGTCCCGTGTCTGATGGTGAGATGATTGCAACGGCAAACGTTGTGCATCAGTCCAAACGGTTATTGATTGCGGATGTGGATGTGGTCAATGAAGATGGTAAGCAGTTGGGTCGAGGCAGTGGAACATTTATGCCGAGTAACATACCGTTGAGCGCAGCGGTGGGGTATACATTATGAAATTCTCAGCCAAACAACTGATTGATTTCTGTACAAACGCCTACCTCGCAATGGGTGTTCCACAAGCCGACTCCAGTCTCCTCGCAGACTCACTTGTCCAAGCCGATCTCTGGGGACATCCATCACATGGTGTGATGCGCACCTTTTGGTATGGCAAGCGGCTCCAATCCGGTGCGATGAAAGCTGTGACAGAAACCGAGTTGTTTGTCGATGCCGGAGCCATCGCTGTTATGGATGGCAACGACGGCATCGGCCAAGTCATCACCACACGAGCCATGCAAGAGGCCATTGCCCGCGCCAAAGCACATGGCATCGGGGCCGTCGCCGTGCGCAACTCCGGACACTTTGGCACGGCCATGTACTACACACGTATGGCCGCACAAGCTGGCTGCATCGGTTTTCTCTCCACCAATGGTAGCCCTGCGATGGCCCCTTGGGGTGGGCGTACCAAGCTCATCGGCAATAACCCCTGGTCCATCGCCGCCCCCGCAGGCAAATACGCACCGATGATCCTAGATATCGCCAACACCGTCGTCGCAAGGGGCAAACTCTATGTCGCCCAGAAAAAAGGCGAATCCATTCCCCTTGGTTGGGCCATTGACAGCGAAGGTCGCCCCACCACCAACGCTACGGCAGGCATTGCAGGCAACATCCTCCCCTTTGCAGACCACAAAGGGTATGCCATCTCGACGATGATGGATGTGCTGTCTGGTATTCTCAGTGGCAGTCAATTTGCCGATGCCGTTGTTGGCCCCTACGAGCCGGAAGGCAAGAGCGGGGTGGGGCATTTTGTGTTGGCGTTGAATATTGACGCATTTCGTCCGTTGGCTGAGTTTGAAGCCGATATAGAGACGTTGGTGGCGAAGATTAAGGGAAGTCCGCTGGCAGTGGGACGTGATGAGATTACTTATCCTGGCGAGTTGGAGGCGCGGGCGGATGAGCGGTTACGGGGTGATGGCGTTGAGCTTGCAGAGGATGTGGTGTGGGAGTTGGATTCGGGGGCGAGGGACTTGGGGATGACGCCGCTTTCATCAATGACAAAGGAAACTAGGGGTATTGGGGAATAGCAGGTAAACTAGAAGAAGAGGCATCTCGATAGCACTTTTCTTTGTCAACCTCATGAATTTCCAAAGGCGCATTATCTTTGTGATGATGAGGGGATTGACGAACAACACACAAAGGAGAATAAATATGAGTCAACCATATCGGGGTATTTTTGTCATTGTTGTCACGCCCTTTACCAAAAGTTATGAACTAGATGAGGAGAGCCTGCGCAAACAGGTTCGTTTCTGCATTGAGGCGGGGGCGCATGGGCTTGTGGGTCCAGCCAATGCCAGCGAGTTTGCCACGCTTTCAGACGATGAGCGCAAACGCTGGATTGAGATTGTCGTTTCCGAGGCTGCGGGACAAATCCCGGTGATCGCCACCACGACATCTGGGCATACACTGCCCGCTGTTGCTTTGAGTTTACACTGCCAGCAGGTTGGGGCGGATGGCGTTATGGCAATGCCACCACATGTGCTGCATCCTGATGCCAATGGCTGCTATGACTATTACAAGGCAATGTCTGATGCACTGGATATTCCTATCTTTATCCAAAATTATATGGGACCGATTGGTACACCGATGAGCAATGAATTGGTGGCGCGTATGTGCCGTGAACTGCCCAACGTGGACTACATCAAAGAAGAGACATTGCCAGAGCCACGTCAGATTACGGCGACGATGGCTGCTGCTGGGGATGCCTGTAAAGGGGTCTTTGGTGGTCAGGGTGGTGTCTACATCATGGACGAGTATCGACGCGGTTCCTGTGGCAACATGCCCGCCTGTCAAGCGACCGATGTGCATGTGGATATCTGGAATCTGCTCGAGGCTGGCGATGAGGCTGGCGCACGCCAACTCTTCTACAAGCTCTTGCCACTGATCAACATGGAACGTCTACTGGGCATTGCTGTCTACAAAGAGGTCCTCTGTCGGCGGGGTATCTTCAAAACAAGGGTAAGCCGCGCACCCAAAGTCTATCTGGATGCCAATGACCTGGCCGAGTTGGATGCGATTTTAGAAAGCGTAGGCGAGTTGTTCCGCGTATAACATAGTTGAGCAACTATACTGCGTCTTGCAACCTGCAACCTGCAACCTGCGCCCTTGCTCAATTGGACATGCCCAGTGAATTTGATATGATACAGTTATCAAGTTCACTGGGCATGTTTATTGATGTCCCTATAAAGTTTAGGATATATCCATGACACAATCTATTCCATTAGTCGATTTAAAAGCGCAATATCAAGCGATTCAAGCGGACATTGATGAAGCGATCCAACGTGTCATCACTAACACCAGTTTTATCATGGGGTCAGAAGTCAGCGACTTTGAAGCTGCCTTTGCCGAGTTTTGCGGGGCCAAGCACTGTGTGGGCATTGCCAGTGGTACGGCGGCATTGCAGTTGGTGCTATTGGCATTAAAGATAGGCGAGGGTGATGAGGTCATCACCGCATCGCATACCTTTATTGCCGCCGCCGAAGCCATCAGCAATGTAGGAGCCAAACCTGTCTTTGTCGAGATTGACCCACACACCTACACGCTGGACCCACAGGCGTTTGAAGCAGCGATTACACCTGCGACCAAGGCTGTCATTCCTGTACATATCTACGGTCAACCAGCGGCCATGAGCGAGATCAACCGCATTGCCAAAGCGCATCATATTTGGGTCGTAGAAGATGCAGCGCAGGCACATGGGGCCACATGGCATGATAGTGTGGTTGGAAGCCGAACGGCAGGGAATCTCGCTGATGTTGCTTGCTTTAGTTTTTATCCGGGCAAAAACCTGGGTGCTTATGGTGATGCTGGGGCGGTGACAACCAACAATGACGAGATTGCTGCACAGGTGGCCTCGTTGCGCAATCATGGTCGTACCTCCAAATATCTCCATGATCAGGTTGGCTTTGGCGAGCGCATAGATGCACTACAGGCGGCGATTCTGGGCGCCAAAATGCCCTACTTGGCAGATTGGACAGCAACGCGCCAACGCTTGGCTGCACGGTACACCGAACTACTGGCTGATTGCGATGTCGTCACACCTGTTGTTGACCCTGCTGCCCAATCTGCTTGGCATCTCTACGTTATCCGCACACCGCACCGTGACGAGATGTTGGCCGACCTCAAGTCAAAAGGCATCGGTGCTGGCATCCATTATCCTGTGCCATTACATCTCCAGCCAGCCTATAATGACTTGGGCTATACACGCGGCGAGTTGCCCATCACAGAAACGGTTGCAGATACCTGCCTCAGTCTGCCCATTTATCCAGAGATGTCCGAGACGCAGCAAGATGCTGTGGTTGAGGCGGTCAAGGCATTTTGCGAGAAACGTTGATGGACACAGGATCAATCTCAGCTGTATCAATCTCAGTTGTTGTGCCCGCACGCAATGAAGAGGCAACCATTGCGCAAGTGGTTGAGCGCAGTTTTCAGGCATTTGCAGACCTCAATTGCACGGGTGAAGTGCTGGTGGTCAACGATGGCAGCACCGATGACACGGCAGCAATCTTAGACAAATTGCAAACACGCTACCCGCATCTACACATCTTCACCAACCGTCGTAGCCAAGGCATGACCCAAGCGTTGGAGCGCATGTTTCGTGCCAGCGTGGGTGAGATTGTGATTTTGATCCCCGCGGATATGGAGTCAGACCCATTGGTTGATGTGCCTGCGTTGGTTAATCACATAGAAGCAGAAAACTTGGATGCAGTGGCAGGATGGCGACAGGGGCGCAAGGATGGCAAGGTGGTTGCGAGCGGCATCTACAACTTTGTCATGCAACGGCTTGCCAATGTCCCTGTCCATGACGCCAACTGGATCAAGGCCATGCGCCGCGATGTGATTGAGAGCCTGCCCCCTCTGCGCAGTGACTGGCATCGCTTTATCCTTATGATCGCGGTTCACCAAGGGTTTAGCGTGGGCGAAGTCAAGACCTTCTATCAACCACGCCCCGCTGGGAGCAGTAAATTTGGTTTGGCGCGCATCCCCATCAGCCTGCTCGATGTGCTGGTCCTCAAGTTTCTGCTCACCTTTAGCCAAGCCCCCATGCGCTTTTTTGGTGGACTGGGACTAGCGGGATTGAGCTTGAGTATGATTACCTTTGTCTATCTGGTCATCCTCTATGTGTTGACCGATACGCAGCAGCGACCCATCTTTTTGACGGCGAGTGTGTTGATGATTATTAGCGTGTTGTTGTTGTTGGTCGGGTTCTTGGCTGAGCTGATTGTGACACAGGGGGAACGGATTACACAATTGGAGAAACGGTTGAAGTAGTTACGTACACTTCCTGGCAAAAGAGAGATACAAGAAAGCCAATGTCTGAACAAGCAAGAAAGTGGGTCGTTCATGACCAACGAGGTCGTCAAATTTATTTAACAGAAGAACGGTATGAATATCAAACAAAATACACTATCATTGGGTCCAAATCAAACGGTTCATTATCAATATGATCAAGAAGCAGACTTTCTAGAAATATTTTTCCAACGAGAGGAAGAAGCTTCCGCCGCTATAGAACTCACCGATAATATCATTCTTCGTTTTGATTGGGACACATCAACTCCCCTAAGTCTTGGCTTTATCAGTTTCTCGAAACTACTGGAATCTGCTGACTATGAAGAAAAACATTTTGCATTATTGGTTGATGAGTGGCCGGATGAAGTATCAGGCAAAGTCTGGCATATGTTGCGTAAGTCACCGCTCGTAGAGGTCCTCAAGCTCGGTAGCTATATCCCACCAAATGCCAATACGGTGATGCCTATGACAGCGATGAACTTTATGTTTGCACCTGATATACTTAGGGCAGTATCAAGAGTACCTGTTGCAATGTCTATTGCATGATGAAATTATCCTAATCCGGTATTCAGTCGTCGAGTCACTTGTACTACTGAATACCATATAAATATTGAGTGTGTTGTAGATTACCGATAGATAGTGCTATACTCAATTTATAATAATGTTTTAGTTCTTATCAATAGGAGGCTTATGACAGAATCAATCACTTTATCACCAACATTAGCAGGGGAATTGCGAGAAAAGGCGACAAACCTTCGTATATCACTTAATACATTTGTAGAGAAATTAATTCGTCAAAGCCTGCGCACATTTGAGGTAAAAAAACAAATTACGCAAGAAGCACAGATGAAAGATGAGCTGTCTGGTGTGCAAATTTCTTCATTACCCCAATCACAAAATGGTTCACACCAACCATTGGCATCCATCAATGAAACAGATCGCATTTTTCCATCAGAAGAGGAAGATGATGAGATGACAATGGAAGAAATTATTGCAAGGATTAAGTCGCGCCCGAAAAATACGGGTGCGTTCCATCCTGCAACAAAATCATTAGATGAGGTACTGGCAATACGGAAAGCACGGGAAGCAGATCCGTCCTTTGAACCTGGCTTTACCCCTGAAGAATGGGATATCTATTGGTTGCCCTGGCATCAAGCCATGAAACGCCAAGAAAAGGCAACCTATTTATCGACCGATTCAATTCAAGAAAGAGCGCAATAAATTATCATGAATGACTACCTACTTGATACGAATCACTTCTCACCAATGACAATCATTGGACATTCCATTGAGAAACGTGTTCATCAGCAGATTCGTTTTGGTGACACATTTTCTGTCCCAATGGTGGTTGCCACAGAGACACTTTACGGATTGCTAGGATTACCGCGTGCTAAACAAAATTTGCAAACATGGGACGACCTGCGTGTGATGTTTAACTTCTATGATGCTGAACTCACTGACGCAGAGGATGCTGCATACTTACAACATCGGCTTCGTAAAGAGGGAAAACAACTAGAAACCGTGGATGCATTGATTGCAGCCATTGCAATCCGTTACAATATGATACTATTGACGACAGATCAGGACTTTGATCATGTTCCCAATTTATCTGTGGAAAACTGGCATGAGTAAGCTCAATACCGCTCCGGTCGCATCGGCTCCAATTTCACAGATGGCTCCTGCCCCGTCAAAATCTCCGTCACCAATTTGCCCGTAAGTGGTCCATGTGTGATGCCCAGCATCCCATGACCTGTAGCAAAAATGAGGTTATCGACGCGCTCGCTGCGCCCAATATAGGGCAGGCCATCGGGCGTCATGGGACGATATCCAGCCCACGTCTCTTCGACATCAAGATTGTCCATATCAGGCAAGACCGTCTGCAATGTTTGCCGATTGACCGCTAACCGCTTTTGATTGATCGACAGATCAAATCCAGACAATTCCAGTGTGCTGCTAAACCGAAAATGCTCGCGTCCCAACGGGGTGATCGCCACTTTGCTGTCATCGACTGAGATGGGACGGCTGGGTCCTTGCGTCTCCGACCGCCTTTTCACAGTCATGCTATAGCCTTTGGCTGGCTCCATGAGGATTGGCGCGCCTACCTTTTTTGCTACAATCGACGACCACGCGCCTGCCGCTAACACAACTTCATTGGGTATCATCGTGCCATTGCTTGTCTCCACCGCAGTAATACGGTTGCCATCTCGCTCGACACCCGTCACTTCTGTCTGTGTCAGAATCGTGGCTCCTTCTTTCTCCGCCTGCGCCGCCACTGTTTCAACCAAGGTTCTGGGTTCAAGGTTGGCATGTTCAGGGAAAAACACACCGGAGTTGATTCCTGCCTCCAAACTTGGTTCTAGCTCTTCAAGTCCATCACGGTCCAACGAAATGGCCTTGATGCCCATGCTACGTAGTAATTCAGCCTCTTTTTCACCTGCTTGCCGATATTTTTCTGACAGATGCAGATGGAGCAGACCCCGCTCTTGATAGCCAAACTCGAATTCAGTGGCTAATTCTCGGAACATGTGCAAACTTTGGCGGTTCAAGTCCATCAAGATTTCTGCACCCGCCATCATTTTACTATGCGTACAGGCTGCTTGAAAAGCCCAAAGCCAGCGCGCTAAATCAAGACTCAAACGCGGTTTGATATAGAAAGGGCTACCCGAGTCTAACAGCCACTTCAATCCTTGCCCCAAAACACCGGGCGCAGCAGTCGGGATGGCGTATCCTGTTGCAACCCAACAAGCGTTGCCATGCGATGCACCTGCACAGATATCGGCTTTTTCGACAAGCGTGACTTGTCGCCCAGCACGGGTGAGGAAGAGAGCGGTGCAAGTGCCGATGACACCACCACCGATGATGAGTATATCTGCGTTCGTTTTCTGTTGCTCAAGACTCATAGACACACTTTTCTATTCACTTTATACGGAATACACTGGCACAAGCACTTTTCTTTTTGCCTTTTGTTGGCCGCGTATACTTTCTTCAATGCGTTTCAATATGTTGGCGGCATAATAGCGTGTTCCACACTCTTTACATACCCCAGCAGGTACATGTTCAAATAAAAAGTAGGCACCCTTAGAAGAGCGATAGAGTGTGACATGTTTGTCAACCAGAGGGCCGCCACAATATTCGCACTCTTCATCTTTCCAAAAACCACTTGAAGTTCCATTACTACTAGTCATTATGGTTTATCCTCATATACAGTAATTACGCGAACTTTATTTCCTTTTGTAAATCGATAGACTGCACCAACTGGTCGTCCATCCAAAGATGTCCCTACCACCTCAAATTTTCCATCTTTGGGCCAAGTTCGTCGCACTTTTCCATTTAAAATAGCAAACTCAACATCATAAATTGTCAAATCATCTTCCATTGCTTCTTCATCGGCATGTTCAGTCAGATAGTACATACCATATCGAACCAGAGCTTGAATTTCTCGGATTCTACTCATATGCTATTCTACTTTCTGTAACCGTTTCGCCACTGCCGCCGCATGAGCCGTCAACCCTTCAATATTCGCCAACGTCTCCGCAGCCGGACCAATCTTCTGCATGGCGGCTTCGTTCAGCCCAATGATGCTGACCAGTTTGACAAAATCGTTGACGTTGACGGGGCTGGCAAAACGCGCAGTGCCGCCTGTTGGCATGACATGGCTGGGTCCCGCTACATAGTCGCCCAGCACCTCAAAGCTGCGTTCACCGATAAAGATGCCACCCGCATTTTTGACTTGACCGACATACTGCCAAGGGTCGCTGACCAACAGACAGAGATGCTCTGGTGCATAGGTGTTGGCAAGGTCAAAGGCTTGGTCGATGGTGTCGGTGATGACGATGCCACTGCCTTTGTTGAGCGAGCCGACGATAATTTCAGAACGCCCCAACTCTTCCAACTGATGCATGACCGCTGCCTGCACCTTTTCGGCCATCGTTTGGCTAGGCGTCAGCAGAATAGCACTGGCAAGCACATCATGTTCGGCCTGAGCCAACATATCCGCTGCGGCCAATTCTGGGTCGGCACTGTCATCGGCGATGACCAGTGTCTCAGTGGGGCCGGGCAAGCCATCAATGCCGACCAGCCCAAAGACTTGGCGTTTGGCAAGCGTAGTAAAGAGATTGCCGGGGCCACAAATTTTATCAACAGCGGCAACCTGTTCCGTACCAAAGGTCAACGCACCAATTGCCTGTGCACCGCCCGCGATGTAGACGGCATCGACGCCCACGATGTCAGCAGCCACGATGACAGACCAGTCGGGCAGACCCGTGTTGCGCTGTGGTGGTGTGATACAGGAGACATGTGGGACGCCGGCCACCCGTGCAGGAATGGCCGTCATCAGCAATGAACTGGGCAGCGGGGCTGTGCCGCCAGGGATGTAGATGCCCACTCTGGGGATGGGGCGCACTAACTGGCCGAGTGTCCCTTCTTCGTCGTTGTGAATCCAACTCAATGCGGGCTGACGACGGTGAAAGGATTCGATGCGTGCAGCGGCGACCTTGATGGCTTCGACCACGTCGGGCTCAGTTTCCGCATAGGCTTGTTCAATATGCGCTGGCTCAACCACCAGAGTGTTCAATTCTACGTTGTCAATCTTTTGGGTCCACTCAACGACTGCTGCATCGCCACGCACACGGACATCGGCTAAAATACGCTTCACCGCCTCTTCGGGGCCGATGCGTTCACCATAGACACGCTCGTTGAAGTCGAGCATACTCTCTGGCACGGTCATCTCATCCCAAGGGTTACGCTGTAGAATGGTGGATTGCGCCGTTGATACGTCAAAAATCCGCATTGTATCGGTCATTGTTTTCTCGCTTTTTATGTAAACATTTTCTGATAATTACCTGCATCGATCTACCCTGAATACCGACGCACCGAATACCGACCTACTGAATACCGACCTACTGAATACCACCAGCTACTGATTCAACCGCTCCGCATCCGCCAATCGACCCAGCACGACCAAATAGTCATTGGCTTCCAGTCGAAACGCCGCGCTGGGGCTGACGATGAGTTCTTCGCCTCGACGCACGGCAATGGCGGTCAGTTCATAGCGTTGACGCAAGTTGGTCTCGGCCAGTGTACGGTTCCACATGCTGGCGGGGGCAATCAGCTCGACAATGCCGACATCGTTGCTCATCTCCAGATAATCAACAAAGTGCCCCGCAGCCATACGTCGCGCCAAGCGGACGCCTGCCTCAAGCTCTGGCAGAATCACCTCATCGGCACCGATCTGCAACAATATTTCTTTTTGCATCTGGGTACGTGCTTTGGTAATCACACGCTGGAGTCCTAGCCGATTGAGCAGGACCGTTGTCAGCACATTACTCTCAAAGTCCGAGCCAATGCAGACAATGCCTGTGTCAAAGTTATCCACACCCGCCTGACGCAACGCATCAATGTTGGTAGCGTCTAGCTGAATGATATGGGGCAATTCCGTACTCAAATCCTGCACCCGCTCCATGTCATCGTCAATGGCGAGGACGTTATGTCCATATTTGGCTAAGGTGGTGGCAACGGCTGTGCCAAAACGCCCCAGTCCGATAACCACAAATTCGTCTTCTTGTCCTTGTGTTCGCATAAAATCTGCCCAACTTAGATTGTGTCTGGATCAATCCCAAGCGCACGTAATTTTTCAGCCAGCTTTTCAGCCCGTTGAGCCTCTTGTTCAGCCCGTTGAGCCTCTTGTTCTGCCCGCTGTTCCTCCTGCTCTGCACGTTGGACAGCCTCTTCAAAAGCGTCTTGTTGCCCTTGCGGACCCAAAAGCTCATACCCCTCTTTATTATAAAAAACGCCCTTATTGCCACGCAGCCCAATCCATAATTGGACAGGTTCCAGCCAGATACGCCCCTCATCATTCGGCTCTAGCTGGACATATTGCCCATTGATGTGTTGATAGGCCAATATGCGCGACTTTTTGCGCTTCCAGCGGTGACTGGTGTCGAGTATCACATAGTAAGGAACGCCCAGTGTTTGGTAGATGGAAAATTTCTCGGTGAGGTCTTCTGAGCGTGTGTGTGGTGATGTCAGTTCAATAATCAGCGTTGGCGCAGTCCCCCGATCTTTCACATTAAAGACACCTTCCTCACCTCTTCGGGCCAGTTCCTCAATGGTTTCTTTAAAGTTAAATGTTACGGCTATGTCTGGAGATTTCTGTGTAATGTCTGGATGGTTCCAATCAAAACCAACATCATAAGTCACGAGTGCGCCAACAATTTTGCGCAGATGAATGTCCAAAATATAGCGTAGATAAAAGCTATTGCCGTCATGGTCAAGATTATTCACTAGCTTATCACCTTCTTGCGGGTTGAGCAGGTCTTCTCGTTTGAGAGGCACTTCGACATAGGTTTCTGTGCCGTCTGCATTGATTTGTTTCCTATATCCAAATCCATAATAGGCAGGGTTGTCTGGAGACATCCACACACTTGGATCAAATAGCGTGTCATCAAGGTTATCAAAGCCCTCGTTGTACAGATCATAGGCTTCGGTTGGTGCTTCTGGATGGTTGCCATTGTTACTATGATGCGTTTGCGTTGGGGTGAAATCTTCTGCGGTGAAGAATTGAATTTTGTGCATATCCACAGGGTTCTCATACACTCTTGGTTTTGTCAAAACGGTCATCGGCTACCTCCTAATAAAAAATAACTTCATGTCTTATTAGTTTACCCTCGTCGTACACAAACAAGCCAGAGAAAAATCGTTCTTGCTCCAGCCATTTGATAAAAATCTTGTCGCCAGGCCAGAGGTTGAGATCAAGCAACTTATCATTGTCAATCCATTGTAGCACACCCTCGTTGGCATCAGCGTCATCGAGCAGGGTCCCCTCAAATTTGTCGGCGGTGAAGATGTAAACGTACCAATTTTCAATATCCCCCACATCGGGTGAATGAAATGCGGGAAAGGTCAGGATACCACGTAATCGAGGCGCAGTAATTCGCAGCCCACTCTCCTCATAAACCTCACGGATGACACAGGCTTCGGGTGTTTCACCAGGTTCGAGTTTGCCGCCCAGCCCGTTCCACTTGCCCTCATGCATGTCATTGGCTTTCTTGATGCGGTGGAGCATGAGCGTCTGGTTGTTGGCCTGCACATAGCAGATTGTGCCGAGTTTGGTGATCTGGTTCATGTGGTGTCCCTGTGTACGGTAATCAGTAGGTCGGTAGGCCGGTGGTCGGTAGACTGATGACTGAATCTACTGACCTACCGTACACCGATTACCTCTTAATACGTCGCCAATTCCTTGGCAATACGATAAATCTTCTCGGCATCGGGTCGATAGGCATCCTCCAGCGGTGGACTAAAAGGCACAGGCGTGTCGAGGCCACCCAAGCGGCGGATGGGGGCGTCGAGCCATTCAAAGGCTTGGTCCGAGATGATGGCAGAGAGTTCTGCACCCAACCCAGCCAGTTGTGTGGCGGAGTGGACAATCAGAATTTTGCCTGTCTTGCGCGCTGCGGCTAGTATAGCTTCGGTATCCAGTGGCTTGAGGGTGCGCAGGTCCAGTACTTCACACTCGATGCCCTCTGCCGACAACCTCTCTGCCGCTATCAGCGATTCACGGACCTGTGTGCCATAGGTGATGATGGAGATGTCGTCACCTGTGCGTGCAGTATGTGCCTTGCCCAGCGGAACCACGTAGTCACCTGCGGGGACGTAGCCCTTGAGTGAACGATAGAGGGGTTTGCTCTCAAAGTAGATGACGGGATTGTTGTCACGGATGGCGGCGATGAGCAATCCTTTGGCGTCGGCGGGTGTGGCAGGCGCAACAACCTTAAGGCCGGGTGTATGCACAAACCATGCCTCTGGATTTTGGCTGTGATAGGGACCGGAGCGGATACCCCCATCCGACGGGGCACGGATGACCCACGGCACAGCAGCCCCCCAGCGGTAGTGTGTGGTGGCGGCGTATTGTACAATGCTGTCAAAGGCGGTACTGATAAAGTCGGCAAATTGCATCTCGATGACAGGGCGCAAGCCCATCAATGCCATACCGTTGGCTGCACCGACAAAGCTCAACTCGGCCATCGGCATGTTCATCACGCGTCGCTCACCAAATTCATCAGTAAAGCCTTTGGTCACCTTGAAGGCCCCGCCAAAGTCGCCTGCAATGTCCTCACCCATCACCAGCACATCGGGGTCACGCCGCATCTCCTCGCGTAGGGCCTCGCTGATAGCCGCGATGTAGGTCATCTCACGGCTGTTTTCGCTATAGTCATCTGTCCCTGAAAAACCAAAATTGCTGCCTGTTTGACTACTCAATGCTCTCTGTTCCTAATGCTTATGATAACAATCCATGTTGCGCCAATAATGCCCGTAAACGCGCATTTTCATCTTCAGCCGCTACTGCTCGCCCCTCAGCGACCTCAGCCCGTTCTATCGCCTGTTCAATCTGCTCCTCAGCGACCTCGGCCCGTCCTATTGCCTGTTCAATTTGCTCTTCGGCAACCTCAACCCGTTCTTCAGCGACCTCAGCCCGTTCCTCACCGGACAACAGTAGATTGCCATCGCTATCCCAGACACGCAGCCAATCCGTTGTGTGATTGCTGTATGTACCCTGCCAAATACCCAATTCAATGTTGAGTGATGGAATGGGATAATGTCCCCGGCTGTTGGCTGGTACGAGCCGATATTGACCGTTGACCATCGTATACAACTCGACACTGGCGCGATGCTCCTCATAGATGGCGTAATATTGCGACTGAATCACGGTTTCATAGACCCAGAATTTGCCCGTTGCCTGTGTATCGTCGCGTTCCTCGCGTCCACTCCCCGAAACAAACTCAATGAGCAAATAAGGTGGGATGCGTTCTCTCCACATGACATGAGAGCGGGTCAGTACAGGATCAATATCGGGAATAAAAAACCAATCGGGTGCGCGCTTGCCTTCCAACGGTTCTGTTCCCTGTTGCCAACGCCAATAGATACCTGTGTCTTGACCAATTTTATAGTTTTGACCATAGATGCGCTCTAGCACAGGTCGAATCGACGTGGTAAACACGATGCTTTGTGGGTGTTCAATGTAGTTCTTCATCTCATCATCCGAATCTGGTAGTTGTGTATGGTCTGGCAAATCACCGGGCCACCAAGGTTTGTTTGGTAATTCATGCAATGGAATCAGTTCGTCTTCGTAATCAGGCAGGGACACATAGCCGCGCGGTGCTGTTTCGATATGGTGTTCAATGTCCTCAATGACTGGACGGATGGGGGCAGGTTGATAATTGTCATCGTCTATCATCGCTGGCGGTAGTTGTGTGTGGTCTGGCAAAGCACCGGGCCACCAAGGTTTGTTTGGTAGTTCGTGCAATGGAATCAGTTCATCTTCATAATCGGGCAAAAACACATACCCGCGTGGCTCTACGCCACTGGGATGAATACCATTGGTGCTTTGTGGTGCAATCTGCCAAGCAACGGGCGGTGTTTTGGTGTGGATGCCATCCCCATTGGATGATTGCCTCTGTATTGTATGACCATTTGATGAAGTTGATTGTGTTGTAGAGGTGTGTTTCTCTTTTGTCATCATTTCTTGTGTACTCATTGGGTATCACATTCCTTAAACTAAGCTCAAATGAGCGGAATCACGATGATTACTTCGACGCATTATAGCAGATTTGTGAAACAAACCAAAACATCTGTCGTATACATTCTTGCATCACCAAACATTCATCGCCTAATTTTCACGGTCGAGCGAATTGGTATGGGTAATGCACACATTGTTGGCATACATCTGCTATCATAGTCATGGGTATCGACCGGAATACTCATCATCTGTAACCGTTCAGCCCCCTGAGCTTGTCGAAGGGGGGCACTCAGCTTCGACAAGCTCAGCCGACGGGGGAGGTGAACGCTTACCATCATCTGTACCTATCATCAAACAAACTATAGTATTAAGGACTAATCACCATGACCGCTGAATCAAATAAACCAGAGGAAACTCACCCGGAGCCTACAGATACGAATGTCTTTGAGGCAACCATCATTGAGACAACACCGTTACATACACCATTGCATACACCCACTGCGCGACCACATGCAACACCGCCTGTCGAACCGACATCGCCTTTTGGCATCCGTGACCGTGTGTTGCAGGAGAAATATGCCGAGAGCGTTGCCAACCAGTGCGATCAGATGGACAAGCTTGCGCAACAACTGATTGTATTGCAATTGGGGGTATTTGGGGCGTATGCCAGTGTCTTGCAGCTAACCTCCGGTGAGGGGCACCCACCACTGTTCAATATCTTTTTTGTGCTGGCCTTTGCCAGTTGGCTTGTCTCGCTGTTGCTGACATTATGGAGCCTGATGCCTGTGGGCTGGAAAGTGAACCCAGATATACTGAAGTCCGACCCACAGCAACCCTATAAACGGGGCAATCCGTTAAGTATTGAACAATTTTTTAGTATGAGCGCACGGCACAAACGTCATCTACTGATAGGCGCGTGTGTCAGCTTCTGGCTGGGCATTCTCTTTGCTGCGCTTGTCTACTACCAGTAAATAATCATAAAACAGCTAACAAGCTGAAAGGACCCTAAAAGATGGAACAAAGTATAGTACAAAGTATGGAACAACAGAAAGTACGCTTTAAATTTCGATGTTGGAGTTGTGAAGAAGTCTATGCGCTGTGGCGCGAGATTCAGGGCAACCCCAAATTGCTGGTGCAATGTCCTCATTGTATGCGCGAGGCTGTGGTCGATCTGATGCCGTACCGCGACTCAACCGAGGTCACCTATCGATCTGCCAATCTTGAGATGCCACAGGATGATGAGCAGTCGGAGACACCTGGCGAAGTACGCTGGGATTTTCCTGATATTTTGCCCACTGAGCGTGTGGATGATTAAGCCAATCGCGACTAGTTGAGCGTTACTTGTGTAAGACCTTTGAGCTGTGTCCAGAATAGCCAGTGTCGAGAAAAGCCGGAATACATCCAAGCCATCTACAGACACCGCTCGAAGGTCTGGTTGGGCACCTGAACAAGTGACAGTATCGCAGGTTGGCTACCTGCGTCCTCATGCCTACTTAACGAAAGGACAATCACCAATGACCACCAACGCGGTCGCACCGTTTATCATCTCCGTCAACCCTGACGCCATCACGCCTGCATTGATCCGTGCCAGCCGCGACTTGGCGCGCCGTTATGCCAGCGACAAGCTTGTGACAGACGAGGTGTTGCAGCAGATGGGAACGCAGTTGTGGCGGCTTGTGGATGACGGCTCAGGGGATGATCACTCACTGGCCGAACGGCTGGATGCGGCCAAGGTCGCGGCCAGCCCCAACATTTTGCCTGTGTTGGTGCAGTGTGAGAATGCTGCGTCACAGGGAGCAGACTCACAGTTGGTCCATCAACTGCCCTGGGAAACACTCTATCATCCGGCGCATGGCTTTTTGGCGCGGGCGGCGAGGGTTGCGTTCTCCCGTAGCACGGGCATCTTGCCCGTTACAGGTAGGATGCCTGCGTTACAGGGACCATTGCGCGTCCTTCTCTTCACGGCCATGCCTGATGGCGTCGACCCCGTGCGTCGGCAGCTCCAGCATGGGCGGCTGGATGTGGAGGGGGAGCAGGCGCAGGTGCAGGAGGCGTTGATGCCTTGGATCGCACAGGGGCGAGTCGAGTTGACCATGCCTGATGATGGCCGCTTTGTCACCTTTGAGCGGCTGCTGCGTGATGTGCGCCCACACGTTGTCTTTCTCAGTGGACATGGCAGCTTTATCCGTCAGCGTATCTCCACTGACGCTGCTGACCACAGCATTTTTCTCTTTGAGGATGCGCAGGGGCGCGGTGATGCGGTACATGAAGCGCGCATTGCCGAGGCGTTTGTGAGCAGTGGGGCGGGTGAGACAGTTGGCTGTGTGGTGCTGTCGGCCTGTGAATCGGGCATGATGGGTGATACCGCGGGCGATACTGCGGGCAATACTGCGGGTGATACTGCAAAAGATCACGCTGATTCGCAAGCCCTTGCCAGTGGGTTGATGTGGCGGCTCAGTCAAGTTGGCATTCCGCATGTCGTGGGGATGCGTGAGTCTGTGCTTGACTCGGCGGGGCGTCGCTTTGCCCATGCCTTTTTTGATGCAGTCGCTCGGCAGGAGGCGTTGGATGTGGCGGTGCAGCGAGGGCGGCAGCAGGTACATGGTTCGGGTCGTGGTTCGGGCATCCTGCCCGACAGCGCAGGCAGGGATGCCTACGCAACGGAGCTCACCACCAGCCATTGGTCGTTGCCGATGTTGGTGACGCAGGATCGGGCGCATCCGCTGATTGACTGGCATTTTACACCACAGCCACCAAAGCGCATTCTCTACAACCAGACGCTGAGTACGATCACGTTGCCACCTGTCTTTATTGGACGGCGACGCGAGTTGCGGGCATTGGCGGCAACCGATGTGCGGCAGTTGTTGATCACAGGGCCGGGTGGTCAGGGCAAGACGGCGTTGGCAGGGAAGATCGCCCTCGATTTGCGTAAACAGGGCTATAAGGTGTTGTCATGGTCGGCGCGACCCGAAAACTCGTGGAAGAAGTTTCTGATTGAGCTGCGTGTGCGCGAACTTTCCAAAGAGAACCGTGAGATTTACAAAGAGCTAATTGCTGAGTATGCCGAGGCCACCGAGGAGGAGCAGGCGGCGTGGCTGTTGGAGATGCTCCTCGAACAGTTTGAGGGCAAGGTTGTGCTCTTTTTGGACAACTTGGAGTCGTTGCAGGATATTGAGACGCAGGCGCTGCAGGATGAGGTGGTGACAGCGTGGATTGTGGCGGCGCAGAAACTCGCCAGCCAAAACAACACGGAACAGGGCTTACGGCTGTTGTTGACCTCGCGCTGGCGGCTCCCCGATTGGCCCGACAATAGCCATACTGTGCATCATCTGCCACTGGAACGCTGTACCTATGGCGACTTTTTGCAGATGGCGCGACGCACATTGCCCACAAGCTTCTTTGGGTCAAGTTCAAAGCCGCGTCTGTGGCGCATCTATGAGGTGCTGCATGGCAATGCACGTGGGCTGACCTTTTTTGCTGCCGCCATTCAGGGCATGGATGTGGCTGCGGAGGATGCGTTCTTGGCAAAGCTCAAGGATGCCGAGGCGCAGGTGCAGACCGATATGGCACTGAGTGAGATTGTGGCGTATCTGCCTGACGAGGCTTTGCAACTGCTTCATCGCCTGCCCGCCTATCAGACCGCCGTGCCGATAGACGGCATTGTCAAGTTGGGGCTGGTAGAACTTGCTGGCGAACGGCTGGACAGTGCCACCACACGTCGCACCCTTGACCGTCTGCTGGCCGTTTCGCTGGTGGAGCAGGCCAATGACCCTGAGCTTGACACCACCGTCTATCAGCTTTCGCCGTTGATTGGGGAGTGGCTGGCAGGGCAAACAGAGAGGCAGACAGAGAGACAGACAGAGAGACAGACCCAGACACCGGAACGCCCACGTGCATTATTGGTGGCGGCGGCGGAGTATCAACGCTATTTCTTTGCCAATGAACGCTCAACCCTGCCCCAAGCCATGATTGTGCATCAGGCATTGACGCGGGCGGGACAAAGCGAGGAAGCGCATCGTTGGGTGTTGGATGTGATTGTGGGGCCGCTTAACCGCGCTGGACTCTATCGTACCCTGCTTGAGGAATGGCTGCCACCGACATGGCAATCAACCGATGCTAAGACACGTGCCGAAGCCTGGGGACAAACGGGCAAACAACTTCATCATATTGGAGACTACGAGACGGCCCTGCGCTATTTGGAGCAATCTCTGGCAATCCAAAAGGATATCGGCGACAAATCCGGCGAAGGCACCACCCTCAACAATATCTCGCAAATATTCAAGGCACGAGGAGACTACGAGACGGCCCTGCGCTATTTGGAGCAATCTCTGGCAATCCAAAAGGATATCGGCGACAAATCCGGCGAAGGCACCACCCTCAAC
>JBCCFC010000035.1:0-22952 GCA_039029935.1 Chloroflexota bacterium | reverse complement strand
GATTGAGTGGATTCCTTCGCCCATGGCGGGCGTGGATCGGCGGATGCTAGACCGCATCGGTGACGAAGTGGCGCGGGCAACGACGATTGTACGCTATGCCCCCAACAGCCATTTCTCATCCCACGTGCATACGGGCGGTGAAGAGTTTATTGTCCTCGAAGGGGTGTTTCAGGATGAGCATGGCAATTTCCCTGTGGGGTCCTATGTGCGTAACCCGCCGACCTCTAGCCACACACCGGGATCAGAGCCTGGGTGCGTCATCTTTGTCAAGCTATGGCAATACGATCTGGATGACCGTACGCCTGTCATGATCGATATCAATAAAATGGGCAGTGTGCGCACCGCAGATCGGGCGGGTGTCTCGGTCATGCCCCTTTTCCAAGATGAGCGAGAGACCGTGCAGGTAGAGGCTTGGGAGCCGGGCACAACTGTCGAAATCGAAAACCCTGAAGGGGCCGAGTTATTGGTCCTTGAAGGTGGATTTGAAGAAGGCGGTGATCAGTTGCGGAAGCATTCTTGGCTGCGTCTGCCGATGGGACATGAGCTAAAGGCTGTCGCCCAAGAGGATGGTGCAACCGTTTGGATCAAGACCCGCCATTTGCGCTTTGTGGATGCGCCGAAGGTATAACGATACCCACGGCGTTACTAGAAATCCCGCATGTGGTGGCTGGCGATGGGCAAAGGCCGGATATTCAGCAAGGGCTGACGGCTGAGTAGCTAACAGCTTTGTTATCCAGCCGCCACCGGAACCATCTTGCGCTGGGTTTGTGAAATAGGCATCTGCATCAGTGTTTCAGGATAGTCAAAAAGGTGGGCGAGTGGTTTTACCATTTCTAGCATTTCGGCATAAAATTGTTCGCGGTCGATTTCCCATTCAAACATGGGGTTGGGGTTGAAGGCAGAACAGGCGGAGTGAATGGCATCGATGATGTCGTTAAATTCTCTATCATCCCAACCACTCCAAAGCGTGAGCCATTTATATTCAAACTCATCAGCGGTCAGCTCTCCATTGTTCCATTGTTCCATGAGTTGCTCATCATAGGGTTCAGGCCAATCGTTTTTTTGTTGATATGCAAGGCCGCAATGAATGGCCCATAATGACACATACTCATCACAAAATTGTTCAGCCATGATGGTTTGCGCGAAAAATTTCACTTTGAAGGCGGCATCCATATTCCCTTCGTGATGCAATGGCCGCAGGCACTCCCAGCAGGTGTCACCGTTGACAGCCCTGTGCATCACTTTGACGCCGTGATTTCTGTGGATAATACACTGCTGGAGACGATTCAGCCGGATGAGACGTATATCTATTATCCCAATTGATCATTTGACGTAGCGGCGATTTGTCCAATTGATGGACAGATTCAACCCAAATATAAGGCAAAGGGGCGATGCAGAACCCCGCTGCGCATGATACACTATAGATGGATTGGGTAATGGGTTTTCAATGGTTTTCTCCTTGTGTGGTATGAAAAGAGGGGGTAACATCTTTTGGGTGTTACCCCCTCTTTTTGTTTTAAGTAACGAAAAAGTAATGAGATATAAGCCAAGGCCAATACTACACCGGATTTGGAATTGGAACGGATTTTTCTTGTGCGCGGAGACTAAAATCCGTTGCCCCTCCTTAATCCATTGTAGTATTTTTATCTAATTTCTTTTTTGGTTCGGGAATTTGGCAGAATTGTGTGTTTATAATAGTAGTACGTAGGTGCGTGTTGGAGCGCGCCTACACATATGATTGACATCAACACGATCTTGATTGCAAAGGAGTACAATTATGACAGCAGCCAAATTCATGCGACGACTCTTCATCATCACCATGTGTATTCTGTGGGTACAGACACCGCAGTCCACGCCGTTGACAGCCACAGCCCAAAGTCAACCCACACAAACCACGTTCGATTGCGCCACCGTCAACGAGATTCCGCAGATTGAGTGTGAGGCGTTGGTGGCGATTTATGAGAGTAACGGGGGACCGAATTGGGATGATAACACAGGCTGGTTAGGGATAAACACACCTTGCCAGTGGTATGGTGTAGGCTGTAGTGATGGGCATATCGTTGAACTCAATCTCTCCGGAAACCCCAATACCCCATTTGGACTAACCGGAGGAGTTCCTAGCCAAATTGGAAACCTTTCCAATCTTATAATTCTTGACTTATCGTGGAACGAGTTGACTTTTATACCTCCCGAAATCGGCAATTTCACCAATCTTATAACACTTGACCTATCGCACAATCAGTTGGCCGAAATTCCTGCGGGAATCGGTAATCTTATCAATCTCTTTTATCTTTCTCTTTCATCTAACGAGATGATAACCATTCCTGTTGAAATCGGTAATCTCATTAATCTCTCTTATCTTTCGCTTTCGTACAATCAATTAATCTTAGTTCCAGTCGAAATCGGTAATCTCACCAATCTCTCTTACTTTTTCCTCTCATATAATCAGTTAACTTCCATTCCAATCGAAATTGGCAATCTCACCAATCTCTCTTATCTTTCACTATCTTACAATCAGCTAATCTCCATTCCAGTCGAAATCAGCAACCTCTCTGCTCTGACAATACTCTATTTACATAATAACCAATTAACATCCATACCTTACGAAATCGGCAACCTCTCCGCGCTGTCTAATCTGTTCGTAGATAATAACCAATTAAACTCAATCCCCACCCAAATTGGTAGTCTTTCCGAACTCTCTTTTCTTTCTCTATCGTCCAATCAGTTGACTACTGTGCCAGTCGAAATTGGCAACCTTTCCAATCTCTCCTACCTTTTACTAGATCACAACCAGTTGAAAAACATACCAGTCCAAATCTCTAGTCTCAGCAATCTGATAAGACTTGACCTAGATAATAACCAGTTAAAAACTATACCTACCCAAATCGGTAACCTCAACAATCTCTCAACGCTCTCTCTACATAATAATCAGTTGAATACCATCCCTGCCCAAATCGGCAATCTCACCAATCTCTCTTACCTTTTCCTCCATAACAACCAATTGACCGCTATCCCTGTCGAAATCGGCAACCTGACTAACTTAGAGCGACTTTATATCGCATGGAACCGCTTATCCCATATTCCTGATGTTATTGAAAACCACCAAAGAATACAGTCGCTTACCTCATGGAGTATATCTAGCTTCCTTGATAATGGCGAGTTGCCCATGCAAAATTTTGATTGGATGGCAACCCAAACAATTGCCCCGCCAGCATTCACAGTATTACCATTACCAGACTTACAGGGTGGGGTCCAACTCTCTTGGTCACCTATTGCTTTTCAAGAGGAGGAAGGTTACTACGAGGTCAGTCTTTCGACAGATGGCTCAACTTTTGAAGTCTACCAGACAACCACAGACAAAAGCACTAATAGCATAGTCATAACAGGGCTTGCACCAGCGACAACGTATCATACTCGTATCCGTACCTATACCGCACCTCATTACAACCAACCCAATGGGCTTTGGAGTGAATACAGTGATGTTGTGACCGCTGCCACCTTGCCCCATTCAGACAACTACGAACCCAACGATGTCTGCAATCAGGCCATCCCCCTCCAGCCCAATGGTCCAACGCAAATCCACACCTTTGATACCGCCAATGACAACGATTGGCTGATCTTTATTGCACCTACCGACGGCATATACCAAGTGGATGTTCACATTCCCGATAACTCCCCTGCCGATGTAGACCTCGTCTATTTTACGGGCTGTGACACGGAGTCCATTGAGCAATGGAACTCCCCATTTGCACCCGGGGTCAAGCTCGATATTCCGGCACATGCAGGCCAACAATTCTATCTCCATCTCAGCAATATGGATGGCACTGTCTTTGGTCCAGATGTCCGTTATGAGGTATCGGTGCGCAAGCTGCCAGATGGACAACCGACAGGTGCCGTCATTATTTTGGCGGGGCGGCTTCGTGCCAATGATACCTTGCAGGCAAATATCAACAACACGGCGCAAAAAGTCTATGAATTTTTCCAGAGTCGGAAGCTCTCGGACGAGGATATTCTCTTGCTCTCAACCGACCCCAACTTGCTCGGCCATGACCAGATGGCAACCGCAGAGAATTTACGCAATGGCATTACACAGTGGGCACGTGAACGGGTCAGTGACCACCATGCGCTTACACTCTATCTTATCGATCACGGTGAACGTGATTTGCTCTATCTGGATGACCTCAACCAGGAATATCTGTATACCCATGAGTTGGATGCGTGGCTCAATGAGCTAGAGCGCGCTGTCCCCGGGTTACATGTGAATGTTGTGGTGGAAGCGTGTCATTCTGGCAGTTTCATCGACCGCATGGATGGCAGAAGCATCAGCAAACCCAACCGCGTGATTGTCACCTCCACCAGTGCCGAGTCAGACGCCTATGCATCAGAACATGGCATTCAATTTTCCGATGCATTTATCACACGCCTCTATATGGGCGATCACCTCTTATCGGCGTTTAATCGTGCAACGACTTATGCCCAGAGCATCAACAGTTATCAAGAGCCTTGGCTGGATGGGGATGGCGATGGGAACCCGAATGGGTTTGCGGATGCAGGGATTGCGGCAGAGCGTTATTTTGACTATGCCAGCCTCGCACGTTCCAGCAGCACAGCCATTCAATGGCCGCCCTACATCGCCGATGCGCAGCTATCCACAGCCATGCTCAACCAAGACAGCACATTCCACGTCGAAGTGCGTGATGACCAAGGTGTGGCCGATGTCTGGGCCGTTGTCTATCCGCCCAACTACACGCCACCAGAAAGTGATGGGGTCCTCAACGATGAGGATGGACTCGACCGCGTACCGCTACAACGGCGCACTGATTTGGGGGATGATATGTATGGCGGGACATATGCAGGCTTTGATCAGGTGGGTGAGTATCGTGTCGTTATCTATGCGACGGATACGGATGAACTGGTGGCGCGGCCAGTAGTGATGACGGTTGCGGTGACGGATACAGTGACGGGCGGAGATTTACAGCGGGTTTTCTTGCCTGTGGTGACTCGTTGATAGAGGCAGTACAATTTTGCAGTTCATGATTTTCATTGTGGGCTTATTTGAGATATGCTTTATTTTTGTAATGGTCATATAGAGTCTGAATAAAGGATAGTGTGCCGACCCTATTTGTGTCAAAGGCATCGGACACAAATAGAATCGGCACACTATCCTTGTTGCAAATTGTTCAACAGTTCTTTCGCCATTATAGATATACTTTATTTTCGGCATATTGATTGTCTGTTTTTAAAAGAACAGCGACTGATCTATTTTTTACAAAAACAAGAGGAAACCATGAACAACACAATTTCTTTTATGAGTGCCAACTATGTCGCACGCGAACTCGACTACAACATGACCGAAGGGTGGATGCAAGGGGTGAAGGCGACGGAGGATTATTTTCAGCCAATTGATACCTATGAGGCGCGGTTTGAGGCCATGCTGGTCGAAATCAGTTCGTTGGGTTTTGATGCTATCGACATTTGGCTCTCGCATCTCCATTGGGCGTGGGCGACAATAGAACATGTTGCCATTGCCAGAGATTTGCTGGAAAAACATGAGATGAGCGTCAACAGCTTGGCGGGCGGGTTTGGTCAAACGGCAGATGATGTGCGCATGAGTTGCCGTATTGCCAACGCACTTGGTACGGATGTACTGGGTGGCAATACCCCCTTACTGCAAACAGACCGTGACCAGTTGGTGGCGATCTTGCAGAAGACAGGCGTCAAGCTGGGCATAGAGAATCATCCTGAGAAAAACCCGGATGAGGTGCTGGCAAAGATTGGTGATGGTGCGGATGGATTTATTGGTGTTGCCATTGACACGGGGTGGTTTGGCACACAGGGATATGATGCAGCCAAAGCCACCCGTGAATTGCGCGATCATATTGTCCACATGCACATGAAGGATGTTCGCGCAGCGGGTGGTCATGAAACCTGTCGCTTTGGCGAGGGCGTGGTTCCGCTGGCCGAGACAGTGGCGGCACTCAAGGAGATTGGCTACACCGGACCACTTTGTGTGGAGCATGAACCGGAGCATCATAACCCCAATGAGGATTGCCGTGTCAGTTTGGGCATGTTGCAGGGGTGGCTAGTGAGCTAAAGGAGCGACTGAGTACATCGTGGCGAGGGAAACGGAGGGGGCTTTATCCTGTCAGAGGCGACGACTATCCATTCCGTAGTTTAAACCGCTGAATCTTGCCCATGACTGTCTTTGGGAAATCGTCCAGATACTCGATCACACGTGGATATTTGTAGGGTGCAAGACGTTCTTTGGTGTATGCCTGTAACTCTGCGGTCAGCGTATCGCTGGCGTCATAGCCATCGGCCAAAATGATACACGCCTTTGTACGTTGCAGACCGCTGTCATCTTTGGTGATCACAACCGCACACTCTAGCACGGATGGATGTTCTATCAGTGTGTTTTCTACTTCAATTGGCGACACCCACTGTCCGCTGACCTTAAACATGTCGTCGGAGCGTCCTTCATAGAAGTAATAGCCATCGTCATTTTGGTAATAGCGATCTCCAGTGAACATCCACTCCCCACGCATGGTGTCTGCCGTCTTTTCCGGTTTGTTCCAATAAAAGGCGGCAGCACTGTCGCCACGTACAAGCAAGTTGCCCGCTTCACCCGTCGGGACATCGTTGCCCTCAAAGTCTTCAATCTTTAGTTCATACCCTGGCACAGCGGTTCCACTTGAGCCAGCGATAACCTCGCCTGCGCGGTTTGAGATGAAGATGTGCAGCATCTCTGTTGAGCCGATGCCATCCAGAATGTCAATGTCAAATTTCTGCTTCCACTGTCGATAGACTTCGGGTTGTAGAGCCTCTGCCGCCGACACACATAGGCGAATGCTGCTCATGTCCGCGCCTTCATAGTTGGCAAGCATCATCGTGTAGAGTGTCGGTGCTGTGAAAAAGAGGGTGGGGCGAAACTGTTCGATGGTGGCGTACACACGGTCGGGTGTGGGTCGTCCGGTCAACATCACGGTACTTGCGCCGACACTATAGGGGAAGGAGAGGTTGTTGCCCAGCCCGTAGGCGTGGAATGCTTTGGAGGCAGAAAAACAGATATCCGCTTCGGTGATGCCCAACACCTGTTTGCCATAGGTTTCCGTGGTGTAGCGAATGTTTTTGTGCAGATGGACAACGCCCTTGGGGAAGCCTGTACTGCCGCTGCTGTAGAGCCAAAATGCCTGGTCGGTTGGTGTTGTGTTGGCGGGGGCAAGGTCTGGTGACGCAGCATTGATAACGGTGTCAAAGTCGAGCGTATCCGCTGCGCCTTCACTATCAACATCCCTGTCAACCACAATCACATGCTCGAGTGCAGGACAGTTAGCACGAATTTCGGCAATCTTGGGATAGAGCGCACCACTGACTACAGCGACTTGCGCTTCACTGTCGTTGAGAAAGTATTCGTAGTTGTCGCTGGGCAGCACGGTGTTGGTCGGGATGGGCACAAGCCCCGCACGAATTGCCCCAAAAAAGGTGGCGGGGAAGTGCGGTGTGTCCATGAGCAGCATCATGACACGTGTCCCCGGCTCGATGCCCAAATCGAGCAATGCGTTGCCGATGCGGCTTGCCATGTCCGTCAATGCGGCATAGGTCACCTGTTGGTCTTGCCAGTAGATGGCGATTTTATCGCCGCGGCCCTCGTCTAAGTTATGAAACAACACCTCGCTGGCGTTGTATTGAGCAGGTAAGTTTAGGTTGTGTTGAGCCATTGTTTTCTCCTGATACTAAGGCTTATATTGGCTAGGAACGAAAGCCAACCATAGAAGCCGAAATGAATAAACTATGTAATCAAGACTGATGGTAAACAGACCCATTGAGGCGATGGGCCGGAGAGGAAAAAGTCAGCTTCTTGGCAGAAAGAGGGCAGTAGGGACGAAAGTTATGGAGTAAAGCCCAAGCGCGGATGCCGAGTTCGGCAGAAGAAAGATGACCGTGAAAATACGGATGGTTGGAAAGATAACGGTCCATGCATTGCATCTCACGGTCGAGGGCATTACTAGGGCGATAGGCAGAGGGGTGCTGATAAGGGTGGAGGAACAAGTCACGTCGCTGACACTGGCAATGGCACTCATCGCCCCGTCAACATCTTCGCGTGCCGCCTGCGCCGTTTCCAGATTGACATACAAGGCGTGGTATCGACCACTTTGGTTGAGATAGTCCATCAGTGATAGTATAAAGGTGGTTTTACCCACTTGGCGCGACGCATGAAGTATACACCGCCGTCCCAAATATCGTCAACTTAAAATACTGACGGCAAGGGTCATCATCCTCAATATCCATCCCAACTTCTTCGGACATCCCATCCTCCAACATGCGGCACAGGTTATGGTAGCGTGTTGTGTGATATAGGCAAACGAAGATTGTTGACAAGATTGTCCGAAACAATGGTCAATGGTACACTAAAATACTAGCACAGTTGCAACAGAATCTGGGCTGTATCGGCTTTCACCTCTATTTTCCAGAATGCGTTGGGACAAGACTTTTCTGGAAAAGTATGTCGGAGAGAATTAAGATAAGTTTCAAGGGGACAACTAAAACGATGGAACAACGACCTAATATCATTCTATTCATGACAGACCAACTACGCCGTGATGCCCTCGGATGCTACGGAAACGAAATCTGCCAAACACCCAATTTGGACAAACTCGCCACACAGGGCGCGTGTTTCGAGAATGCCTTCACCACATCTCCGGTGTGTTCGCCGTCGCGCGCATCTCTGATGACGGGACTTTATCCGCATAACAATGGTGTCATGCTCAATACACACATCGCACCTGCTTGGAATCGCGGTCTTTCCCCTGACAAGCAGACGTTCAGTGCCATCCTGAAACAGGCTGGCTATGTCACGGATTACGTGGGCAAATGGCATGTCAACCAAGATATTGGGCCAGAAGAATTTGGGTTTGATCGTTATGAGAATCCTGCTGGCAAACGCGAGCTAATTTCGGGTACGGAGACGGCAGTCAACTTTGCCGATGGCACAGCCCATGTTGTCGCGGCGACAAATGGCTGTGCGCCAGACGAAACATCACTGGTTGTGAAAACGAGACGGGGGATTGAGATGATGCGTGAGCGCGCCCAAGACGATGCACCGTTTTTTCTGCGCGTTGATGTCACAGAACCACATCATGCCAATATCCCGCCAGAGCCTTATGCGTCGATGTACAATCCACAGGATATCCCACCGTGGGATAATTTTCCCGACGATTTTACGGGCAAACCTGACGGCCACCTGCGTAAGAGTGAGGAGTGGGGGCTGGTTGGCAAAGAGTGGGGCTGGTGGCGTGAGGTTGTTGCCAAGTACTATGGCGATGTGACCCACATCGACACCTGCGTCGGTGAGATGCTCAACGAGATCGAGGCACTTGGCATCGCCGACAACACCATCTTCATCTTTAGTACCGATCACGGGGATGCTACAGGAAGCCACAATCACTTTGAGAAGGGTGGAACCATGTATGATGAAGTCTACCGCATCCCCCTACTGGTGAAGGGGCCGTCTCAATGGATTATACCCGGCAAAATTGACTCATTTGTCAGACTCCTTGACCTTATGCCGACATTTGTAGAATGGTCCGGTGGACAGCTTGCGACCCCCATTGACGGCAAGAGCCTGAGTCCTCTGATGCTGGGTGAAACCGTCAGCGATTGGCCCGATAGCGTCTACTGTGAAAGTCATGGTGAAGTTTGGGGATATTTTTCACAACGAATGGTGCGCACAAAACGCTGGAAATATGTCTACGCGGCGCACACCAAAGATGAACTCTATGACCTGCAAGTGGATCCCGCTGAACTCAACAACTTGATTGACGATCCGGCATTTGTCGATGTACTCAGTGAGATGAAAGCGCGGCTCCTCGGATGGAATGATGCCACCAATGATATGTTTCAATGGCGTTGGGTACGGCAGAATTTTCCTGAACCGCTTGCACCGGACGGGGCCAATGCGCAAAACGCGCCATTAACGGCGTGATGCTGAGGGTGGCGCATTTGTCAGTAGGGGCATGGTGTGGAGAACAATATGGATTCAGATCAACAACCACAAGTAACACGCGTCTATCAAAATCACCACATGGATAGCGCCCGCTGGGAGGCATATTCACCGCGCAACGATGATATTGTCATCTCAACCTCGATTAAGTCTGGCACTACCTGGGTTCAGGTGATTGTGCGCGAACTCATTGTTCATGGTCTCGATAACCATGAGGCCCATATGTCCGAGCGGATACCACTCCCAGACAAAGCGTCCAGCTTTTGGTTGAACGCTGTCTTTAGCCGTGAAATTGGAGCGTTATATGAGACACTAGAGGCGCAAACACACCGCCGATTTATCAAAACTCATGTACCATTGGATGGGTTGCCTTTCTATCCTCAAGTCAAATATCTAGTGGTTGGACGGGATGCTCGCGACGTGTTTATGTCGCTGTGGAATCATTATGCGAACTACAGAGAGGGTTTCTATAAAAAAATCAATGATGCCCCTGATTTAGTCGGAGAGCCATGTCCACGCTGCCCCGAAGATGTCCATGTCTTCTGGCAAAGTTGGATTAGCCAAGGCTGGTTTGAGTGGGAGTAGGAAGGCTATCGGCGGATGAATTGGCTATGTACGAGATAACCAAGTCTCAGGTATTGAGCGTGGACTGTGCGCGCTGGTTAGAAGAGGGGCACACAGCTTGGCACTCCATAGGTTGACACCTACCCCAAGTGGACCCTAAACGCACAGCCATCTTTGGTTGTGCGTTTTTTTGTTCTATGCTATTCTGCATATCTATGATAGGCAAAATAACGAGACTATTTTTGTTAGGTAAAGGGGATCATGAACACACCAAATCCAGTCATTATTGCAGGTGCTGGGCCGGGTGGCCTGACACTTGCGTTGTTATTACATCAGCGCGATATTCCTGTCCGTGTGTATGAGGCTGTGCCCGAATTGAAACCTCTGGGGGTCGGGATCAACCTACTTCCCCACTCGGTACGGGTCTTTCACAATTTAGGGTTGCAACAGCAGCTTGTCGCCAATGGTGTCGAGACAAGCACACTGCATTTCTGCAACAAATTTGGCAAGAAGATCAAAGCCGAGCCACGTGGTATTGGTGCAGGCTATCGCTATCCACAGGTGTCGATTCATCGTGGTTTCTTCCAAATGCTGCTGTATAACGAGGTACAGGCTCGTATCGGCCAAGATGCAGTGTTGACGGATCATGCGCTTGAATCATGGAGCGATGTCGAGGATGGAGTCGAGGTGACACTGCGAACGTCAGCAGGTGACACCGTGACCATTCAGGGCTGTTGCTTGATTGCGGCGGATGGCATCAAATCGACAGTGCGCTCTATCCTGTATCCAGAAGAAGGCGAGCCACTCTACAGCGGCAACTTGTTGTGGCGCTTTACCACTGTCGATGTGCCCTATATGGATGGGCGCACGATGATCATGGGCGGGCATTATGATGAAAAGTGGGTCTGTTATCCGATTAGCAAGCCTGATGAGGATGGTCGCTGCTTGATGAATTGGATTGCCGAGTTGAGAGTCCCAGATTGGCAGCAACTCGACCAAAGTTGGACCAACGAGGTCGATAAAGAGGTCTTCTATCAGCCATTTGAAGCATGGGGCGATTGGGGATGGCTCAATGTTCCGGCAGTCATCAACTCTGCTGAAAAGATTTACCAGTACCCCATGACAGACCGTGATCCACTGCCTCGCTGGACACATGGCAACATGACGCTGCTCGGCGATGCTGCCCATCCCATGTATCCCATCGGCTCTAATGGGGCATCACAGGCTGTGCTGGATGCAGAGTGCTTGGCGGATGCGTTGGCTTCTGGCACGTCGATTTCAGAGGCACTTGATTCATACGAGTCCGTGCGTCGTCCCGCAACGGCTAAGATTGTCCATGCCAATCGAGGCGAAGGGCCGGACATCATTCTAAACATTGTTGAGGAGCGCGCCCCCAACGGCTTTGAACGGATTGAGGATGTGATATCAGCCGAAGAGCTAGAGGCCATCTCGTCTCGCTATAAAAAGACCGCTGGCTTTGATCTCAAGCAAGTGAACAAATGACAGATAGTCCAACATTATCACGTTTTTGCGATTTTTATATCGAGCTAAGTCCCATTGTAGCACTTGGTGCAGAGTGGGCTGGCAAACGACGTATCATTCCCATCGTTGGCCGTGCGTGGAGAGCGCGCCAATGGAAAATTTCTGAATGTTGGGCCGGGACGGTTTTGATTACACATAAGCCAGTAGAACAGATTGCCAATCTGATTGCGCAGGTTGACAATCTGCGACACTGGTTTTGATTGATAGGAGAAGCGAACATGTCCACGCCACCTTGGATCGACGTGAATTGGGACGAACTCAAAACGGATAAATACGAAACCATTGAAGGGTTACGTCAACAGCATTGGTATGGTAAAAACGAACGCGGCATTTTCTTTTTTCATCAAGAAGATGCCATGCACATCATGCGTTGTGTCGATTTCAATTTTTTCTTCATAGAAATCAACCGTGACCGTTCACCCTATCTTGCGAATGCCATCGAAAGCGAATTGCTCTTTAAACATGGGCAAGATCATCGTCGATTGCAAGCATTGGTCATGCGTGCGCTGCGCGACCAGATTGTTGAGGGGCTAAAAGAGAACATTCAAGAGATTGCAAACGGCTTGGTCGATAAGATGCCTGATAAAGGTACAGTCGATTTAACCGCTGAGTTCTGTACCCCATTTCCGGCTCTTATTCTGGGGCCGATGCTAGGCGTACCGTATGGAGATGTTGAGGGCTTGGATGAGTGGATCGGTATCGGTGGGCGCAAATCGCAGGCGATGATGAGTGGTGATGATATTGCGCCAGTGGAAGAGGCCAACCGTAAGGTTCACGCCTATCTGCGCGATTTGCTGAAGGAGCGTCGAAGCAACCTCGGCAGCGATGTCTTTAGCGAGTTGATTGTGGCCGAGATCGATGGGGATCGGCTGACCGAAGATGAACTGGTCTATCTGGCAAGCGAGATTGCCTCGGCTGGTGTCGATACAACGCGGGATCAACTGCCGCAGACGATCCACACCTTGCTCCACCACCCTGACCAGCTTGCCCTTCTGCAAAATAATCCATCCTTAGCAGCGGGCGCAGTGGATGAGGGAATGCGCTTTTCACCTCTGGCTTGGGCACTACCCCATGCGGCCTTACATGACTACGAGTATAAAGGCATTCACTTCAAAAAAGGAGACATTGCCTTTGTGCTGGTGCCTGCTGTCAACCGCGATCCGAATGCGATAGATAATCCGCACACGTTTGACATTACACGCAAAAAGGCCCGCCACTTCACCTTCGGGTATGGGCCACACTTCTGCACGGGTGCGCAATTGGCGCGTATGGAAATGAGGATTGCGCTTGAGACCTTGACCCAGCGCATCAAGTCGTTTCGCCTTGTTGAAGAGCCGCCGCTCAAACCCATTACGAAAGGGGAAACGCCACTTGAACTGTTGGTGGAGATTGAGAAGATTTAGGGGTACGAAACGGGGCTGGCTCTGCTCGACATTCCAGACAAAACGATTGTGTTGGTTGGTGCAATGCAACCAGCTCGGCTGCGAGCCACAGATGCCATTTTCAACGTCGGCTTTGCGGTGGCGGCTGTACAAACCCTGTCAACAGGAGTATATATTGCAATGAATGGACAGATTTTTGATCCGCGCACAGCGGTCAAAAATGTACCTGAAAATCGTTTCGAGCAAATTGCGCAAGAGCGTTCACGATAATGCAGAATAGTAAGCTTCGCCTATTCGGTTCGTTCGCAGATGGGCAACCTAATTAAGCCATTCCACAAGAATCGCGGAGTGAGCGGGGTACCCTCTGGGTCCTATTGCAGGTTGTACACGAGTCCACCGGCGTTAGAGAACGCCTACTCCGCGGGTAATTATTTCTGTGGATTAGCCTTAAGCATATTCTGGATGTGACGGCTTGTCTGGGTAAGGGCATATGAGCCACACGCTTTCGTGAGTCAGTTTCGATAAGACGCCATTGTGTTTGATGCGCAGCCAGTCGATTTTGAGCCGCTGTTTGAAGCGTGGCGAGCGTGGTATCTTGAATAATTTGTGATTAGAGGAAAAAATATGAGTCAACAAAAAGAGCTATTGCCAGCAATGCCCGATGAATTCATACGGTCACTCTTAAATGGTCGTTATATCGCCAGCCTCGCAACACAGCGGGTTGACGGCTCAATCCACCTAACAGCCATCTGGTATATGTATAAAGATGGCTATTTATATTTTCCCACAAGTTCAAAGAGCCAGAAAGTGCGCAACGTTGAGGCGAGGCCGATTGCAAGCGCGATGATTGACAAGCGCGTGCCTGGGCGCGAACAGGGTGTTTCCGTTTCTGGACAGGCAACCGTCATTCGTGGTGAAGAAGGTGCGGCTCTTGTACGAGAAGCACAGCGTCGCTATTTGACACCTGTTGCACTCGCTGATCCACAGGTCGGTCCTGCCTATGTTGAGTTTGATGATGTCGTCATTGCGTTGACGCCTACCCGTTGGACAAAATGGGATATCGAGCAAATGAATATGGACAAATTTGATGGTCTCTTGGGCGTAGAGAGTGGGTATCTTTATCCGCTGGACTAGCGCGTTGCACCGGGTAAGTTTCCAGTCTTATTTTATCCATGTTCCTTAGAACTGCTCAACGCGGGTTGCCAATGCTACATCGGTCTTGAATCTGCACCACAGATGGTACAATTGGCACAACAGAGCTTACAAAACACCACTGGCCGTATCACTCATTCAAAAATTGAAGCGTGGTGTCGGTAGAGATCAAAAAAATTTAGTGCTACTCCTCCACCTTTTCTACAACAAGCAGATGACTATTGCCCAAAATCTTCAACGGTGACTTTTCCAAGGCATATGTCACGTTACGGAGCCACGTACCAGTTTTGGGATAGTGGCGTATAATGTTGTCATAACCCGGAAAGATTTGCGTATGGTGTATCACGCGCACAGGTTGTCCTAGAAATAATTTGAGCAATTTCCGTGAGGTATAGGCGCGCACATGAGGCGCCAACTTGTTGCGCCAAACGTCGGGTAGATAGTTGATCAACGGTGTATTACCAAAGTAATATTTGCCCCGCCAATAGTGTCCATGTGTTTCAAAGGGATGCCACCGATTGGGGACAAAAACAATCGCCCTTCCACCCTTGCGCAAGGCCCGTACCATCTCGGCAACCACCGCTTGGTCATCCTGAACATGTTCCAGCACTTCATGGCTCAATACCAAATCAAATAACTCGTCCGGATAAGGCATATGCTCACCGGCTGCCTGTTGTAGCTTTGTCTGCTCAGAGACATTCTCGACCGCTTGATTGAGATGCTCCGGCTCAATATCCATGCCTACAACCTGTTGTGCAAAGGGTTCCAAGGCCGTGACATACATGCCCACACCACACCCAGCCACAAGGATATACGCTAGCTTGGACTCTTCATCTATAGTAAGGTCACTTGCTGCGCCCTCTACTTCGTCAGCCTTGCCACTCATTGCGTCCGTATAGAGTATATCGGCCAAGGTCGGCCCTTTGGGTAACTTGGTCCACTGGAGAATCATGCCCAATCGTCGATCCTGCCCTGCTCGCCACACAAAACTAGGGTTGCCCCGCAGGGCTGCACGTTCGTAATTTTCACTCATAAGTTCATTTCATGCCTACATGAATCGCCACTGCGCCCATCATCTGTTCACGGTAAAACGTGTTGTGTAACCCAGCCTGCTCCATATACTGACGCAACAATTCCGGTGACGGAAACTCAACAGTGCTGTGGGGCAGATATGAATACGCTTCGCCATCGCCGCTGATGATATTCCCTAAAATGGGTACGGCGTGGAAAAAATATGCCTGAAAGAGCGGCCCTAACGGTGTATTGTCCGGCGGTGTAATTTCGAGACAGACGACACGTCCACCAGGCTTGGTTACACGCGCCTGTTCTCGGAACGCAGCCACGCGATCCACCACGTTGCGCACCATGAAGCCACTGACCACTGCATCAAAGGTATCATCTGGATAGGGCAGCGCATAGGTGTCGGCCTGCGCAAAGGGCAAGTGTCGCCCCGTCGCCGCACCCACCGCCATCATCTCATAAGTAAAGTCCGCGCCATATGCAGTTACCCCCGGATGAATTTTTTCGGTTTCATAGGCAATATCCCCCGTCCCGGTCCCTACATCCAGCAACGCCCCATGTGCTGGCAAATCACAATAGCGAATCAACTCACGCCGCCACCCCTGATCCATGCCAAAGGTCATCAACCGATTCATCAGATCATAGGTTGGTGCAATGCGTGCAAACATGTCGTTGACAAAGACAGGCTTCTGTTCTTCTGTTGGCAATACTGTTGTCACAAGTATGTTCTTCTGCTTTCATAAATTTATCACGTAACACGAACATTCTATCCGTAATAGGCTGTCCGCTTGTGTTACGCATGATTGTGTCTATTTGTTGTGGGTATCATGATAAAATGGTTGCTGTTCCATGTCCGTTACCGCTATCTCAAATAAGTATGGTTAGCTGATGTTGTGAATAAAAGCAGTCATGGCATCCAATGTATGGTCATGCTGCTCTTTATGCGGTGTGTGCATACAGTCAGGAATCAACTCTTTTTCTACAGGTGGTTGCGTTTGTGTGGTTGTCCCAATCCCACTCACAATGGCATCCACCTGCGCCAATGTCCCATATTGATCATCCAACCCCTGCATCACAAGAACCGGGACACCAATTGTGGGTAAATACTCTTCAATGTTCCAATGATAAAAATCAGGGTGCAGCCAAATGTCATTCCATCCCCAAAATGTGTGATCCACATTGGGGTGATTCTTTGCGAGCTTTTCACGCAGTTCGGCCGTCTGGTAAACCTCTTTGGCTTCCTCAATTGACTTCACCGTAATATCTTCGTTGAAAACGTGTGCGGCTTCGGTAATGATACCCAGCAAGTTTGGGGAAGCGGCTCCGCCACCATAAATCAGCGCAATAGAACCACCATCCGAGTGCCCAATTAAAATGTGTTTGCCAATTTGGAGCGCATCGATCAACGCTGGGAGGACGATTAACCCTTCATCATGCATATAGGTGACTTGGCGTGGCACAATCGCTAGGTCTGATGACCCATAGCCAGCGCGATTGTAGACCAACGTGTTACATCCCGTTGCCCTGCCGACTTCTTCCGGAAAGTCACGCCATTGTCGAATACTCCCCAACCCTTCATGTAAAAAAATTAGTGTTGGTCTCTCTACATCAACGACCCGATGATTCATTTCAAGCATACATCCGTTGACTTCGATAAATTCATTCATATAATATCCCACTTGACATGCGTCTGCTTATTAAGTAAAATACCTACCAGTCGGTATCTTTTTGTGGATTGTACCAAAATTTAGTGCAAATTACAAATTGGTCTTGGTCATCGGTTAAGACCTCCGGGAGGTGTCTGTAGATGGCTGGGATGTGCTCAATCTTTACTAGACACCTCCCGGAGGTCTGGTCAGGGACATATGTACGAAAAATCACATACGACAATTGCACAGATATTGGATGCGACACAGAAGGCGTTTGTTGCAAATAGCTATGACGATGTGACCGTTGCGGCGATTGCGCAGGAGGCCAACATCACAAAAGGAGCCATCTATCATCATTTCAAAAATAAGCAAGACTTATTTTTACAAATGATGGTTCGTTATCTAAATGGGCTGCACCTTTTGCTCCGGCAAGCAGTAGAGGCATCCGGCAGCGCACAGGAGCGACTGACACAGTTAACCGATTTATACCTCGAACAGCCCCGTGAGCAACAATATGTAATTCAATTGGTCCGTCGAGATGCCAACCGCTTCACCGATAAAACCCGAGAGCAGCTCGTCACGGCCTATCAAGATGCTCTCCCCAGCCAAATTGAGGCAATTATTTTAGATGGCATCGAGACGGACGAAATTATCCCTGGCAATGCGCGGCTATTGGCCTGGCAATTTGTCGCCATTGTGGAAGTTCATCTCAACGACTATGCACGACAGCAATTTAAGACACCCAAAGAGATGGCAGTGCATGTAACATCGCTGTTTTTTAACGGAGTAGGTAGTCAGGCAGTCAGCTAGTCAGCTAGTCAGGTGGTCAGCACTTCAGGTGGTCAGCACTTCAGCAAGCTGACAAGCTGACTGCCTGACAAGCTGACCACCTGACTAGCTGACCACCTAAACACAAAACGAAGGAGAAAATGATGGCGCAGATGTTTATCAACGGCGAGTGGGTGGATGCCCAGAGTGGCCGTACCTATGAGATCAAAAATCCGGCGACGGGAGAAGTGCTGGATTCGGTTCCTTTTGGTGAAGCGGCGGATGCTGAGTCGGCAGTGGCGGCAGCGGTAGCAGCGTTTCCAGCGTGGGCGGATACACCTGCTGATGACAAGGCGAAACTGTTGCGCAAGGGCATCGCGCTTTTGCAGGAAAACGCCAAAGAGATTGTGGGAATGCTGACTGCCGAGCAGGGCAAACCGCTGTTTGAGGCCAATGGCGAGTTTCACCACTTTATTCATGGCATGGAATTCTATGCCGATTTGGCGAGTAAAATGCGTGGTTCGTATGTTCCTGTGCCGCCAGCAATGGGCAAAAACAACTATGGCATCCTCTTCAAGCGACCTGTTGGCGTCTCTGTCGGTATTGTGCCTTGGAACTTCCCACTGACATTGGCAGGAACAAAGATTGGCCCAGCCTTGATTGCGGGCTGTCCGCTGATTATCAAACCATCGGAATCGACACCATTGGCAACACTGAGGGTGATTGGCTTGCTCAACGAGGCGGGCTTACCCGCAGGTGTGCTACAATGTGTCACAGGTTATGGGCCAGAGATTGGTGAACCATTGATCACACATTCGGATGTAAAACGTGTAGCCTTTACAGGTTCATCCAAGACGGGGCAGCGAGTCATGTCACTGGCTTCGCCTGACTTCACACGTGTGACGCTTGAATTGGGTGGCTCAGATCCTATGATTGTCTGTCCAGATGCCGATATGCGCAAGGCCATCAACGGTGCAATGATTGGACGTTTCTGGAATGCGGGTCAGGCTTGTTTGGCCGTCAAACGACTCTATGTCTTTGATGAAATTTACGACGAGTTTGTCGATGGTTTGGTGAAAAAGGTGGCGCGCTACGAAGTGGGCGACCCCACGACACGGCCAGAGAAACCACGCGTGCGTATGGGGCCAATTCATGCACAATTCCAACTGGAAGAGATTGAAGCGCAGTTGCAAGATGCAGTTGACAAGGGTGCAAAGGTGCTGGTCGGTGGCAAACGCCCAGACAATCCAGACCTTGCCAATGGAACCTACTTTGAACCAGCGGTGGTTGCGGATGCGCCAAAAGATAGTCGCCTTGTGCGTGAGGAAGTCTTTGGCCCAGTGCTGCCCGTTTTCCGTGTCAGTTCTATTGAGGAGGCCATTGCCAAAGCCAATGACACCGAGTACGGCTTGGGGTCATCCATCTGGACCAACAACATGGCGTGGGCCAACAAAGCGGTGCGTGAGATCGACGCAGGCATGACATGGATCAACCAAATCCACTATGGCTATGACGAGCTACCCTTTGGGGGCATCAAGGCGTCGGGCATCGGTCACGAGCATGGACCGGAAGCGATTGATTACTATCTAGAAAGCAAGGGAGCCGTGTTTGGCGGCTTGGATGTTTAACATACTACAACGGGACCCAAAGGGTTCCCCGGAGGGGAACGGATTCTGCCCGTGTATGAAGGCTACAATTCGTTCCTTTTCTCATTGTATCATATGGCTCGTAGGGGCTTGATATATCAAGCCCAACTTATAAGGAGAACGACATGACAGAGCAAGTTGTACGATTTGAAGGAAGAGACAAGGTTGGCACGATTACACTGGACCGACCACCAGCTAACAGCTATGAAATCGAGTTTATGCGTCAGTTAGGTGCTGCAATTGATGCAGTTGAGGCGGATGATGATGTGCGCGTTGTGGTCTTACAGAGTGCCTCGGAAAAATTCTTTTCAGCGGGAGCCGACATTAAGGCGTTTCTAGCAAACTCAACCGAAGACAACATGGCAATGATTGACTATGGACATGAACAACTAAGCAGGATGGCTGCGAGTCGCAAGATATACATTGCAGCAATCAACGGTCATGCATTGGGTGGTGGGCTGGAGATATCATTGGCTTGCGATATTCGACTTGCCAAAAATAGCCGCTACTATCTGGGGTTGCCCGAAGTCACGCTAGGCATTTTGCCTGGCAACGGCGGTACACAACGCCTGTCCCGTTTAATTGGTCCAAACAAGGCACTCGAAATGATGATCACAGGCGAACGTGTTGACCCACAGACGGCATTGAATCTGGGCATTGTCAACCAACTCCTCGACGCAGAAACGTTTGCCAACGATGTACAAGCCTATGCCCATAAGGTCGCTAATGGTGCATCCGTCGCTATCGGCTCCATCAAACGTGCGGTCTATGATGGCATGGAATCGAGCTTGGAAGATGGACTGGCCTTGGAACGAAAACTCATTGCACCACTTTATGACACCAAAGACGCAGCTGAAGGATTTGCTGCATTTAGTGAGAAGCGCCCGCCTGTTTATCAAGGAGCGTAATCATGCACTTAACCGAAAATGAAGTGCGAGAACGCCTTGGTCACAACAAGATGATCGAGACCATCGATCACATGAGTCCAACCTATCTGGAAGGAATAAAGCGCATTTTAACGGTTTCGGCAGACACCGAACTCATCTCTGCACCCGCCTACTACCTTGCCGCCCAAGATGCGCCCTCCACCAATGCCTATGTTTCAGCCATGAGTATTATTCAGGACGAGATGGGTCATGCCCACATCGCCTATCGGATGCTGGAGGATTTGGGCGTGAGCAAGGAGCATCTGGTCTATGAGCGACGCGCCAATGACTTCAAATATCCCTATGCCTTTGATGTACCGCTGGAAACATGGGATGAGCTCGTGGTCGCCAATGCGCTCTATGACCGTGCGGGCTTTGTGTTGTTGAGCGATGTCTTCAAGCATACCACATATGGTCCTTGGAAACGGGCGCTGGTCAAAGTCGATAAGGAAGAGACCTTCCATCTGCGACATGGCGAAACATGGATGCGCAAAATCAACGAGCTGCCCGGTGGACATGAGCGGCTGCAACGCGCGGTCGATTGGATGTTCCCGCTCACAGTGGAATGGTTTGGCCTGCCCGATACACACAAGAAGCACAGCATTCAAATTGAATATGGCTTTAAAGGCTATACCAATGATGAACTGCGCCAAATCTGGATGAGTACTGCGATTCCTTTCCTCAATTCGCTTGATCTGGATGTGCCTGCTCACTATGATGAAAAAGAGGAAAAGTACGTCGTGACCTTCCCGTTTCCATCGCGCTTTGATGCCGAAGCCAAGCGCTGGGTCTTTGAAGAGGGGCAGATTGGCTGGGATCGGGTAATCGACCGTTGGAAAGCGCGTGGTCCCAATAATGAGAAATTTGTGAGCGAAATTCAACGTGGCTATGGTGAGCTAAACGATATCGAGGTTGGGACGCGTCGCTGGCAGGAGATTGTTGCATGACAGCCGTGTATATTGATGGGGTGAAGCAGGAATATGCCCCCAAAGCCCCACCCCGCGTCGCCACTGCACGTGCCACCGCATCCACCGAAGAGGCAACCCTCTGGCAAGCGTTGGATGAGGTCGAAGACCCTGAATACCCTGTGAGCGTGGTGGAGATGGGGCTAGTCTATAAAATTCTCCTTGATCAGGGGACAGCGCATGTTGACCTAAGCTTCACCTCAATGGGATGCCCGTGCATGGAATATATCATCGAGGATGTGCAAGAACGCCTGCTGGCAGAACCAAGTGTCTCTGATGTCAAACTGGATGTTGTTTGGGACCCGCCTTGGACCCGCAAAATGTTGACCCCAAGCGGGGCAGAAAAGCTGAAACAATGGGGGATTGTTGTATGACACCACCAACACAAACGCTACCAACACAAACGCCAGAAGGCCAGGTCTACGAAGTCTTTGCCCGTTTTCGAGAAGATCATCTCCATCACATCGGCAGCGTGGTTGCTAACGATGACGAGCTGGCACAACTGTATGCAGCCAAACTCTACGACGAATGGAAATGGCAGGAGATGGTTCTTGTCAAACGGACAGAGATTACGACTGTGATTGCGCCTGCGTAGTACGACAGCGGATTTAGATGGGGAACGGATTTTTTTGTTGCATAGAAAAATATAAAAGCAGTAAAATAGATTGCTAATCTGTTACCTCCGCAGGTTACCACTCTGTGATACTATTTTGGCAAAAAAGCAAAAGTCACGCGGTATATTAAATGGGGCCAAGCACCCCGCCCAGAATGGGCGGGCTACGTCAGAGGGCATCACCACTCGTAGACCGCCCATTCTGGGCGGTGACTTTTGCCTATGTGTTACTTTTGCCTTTTTGCCTATGTTGGATTGATGGGAGATAGACTATGAAAAAAAAGACGTTTAACCAATGGAACAAAGGGGAGCTTCATAAAGAGTTTGATTTACAGCGAGAAAAACAATCTGAGGCATTGGACGTATGGCTTGCAAGACCAGATGAAGTTTCGATTACATTGAATGACTATGAACAAACCTCCTTGGACCTCCTGATTGAAGAGGCTGAGTTTTTCATTGAAGAATGGAATGAGTGGGAGCTACGCGAGCAATTCATTGGACAGGTTGTCAAATTAGCCCGTTTTAATGACGCCAAACGATTAATATCTACATTTTCGGAGCGCATCCTAGAGGCGAAAGTCAAAAGTGCGAGAAGTGATACCGATATTGAGCTATCTGGCAAAGTAGATTGGATGATTGCCAGTGGTGTAGGCATCCCTGAGAAACCCTTTTTGTTTATTCATGAGTATAAGCCAGAAGGGGGCGGCACAAGAAGCAACAGTGGT
>JBCCFC010000034.1:0-22981 GCA_039029935.1 Chloroflexota bacterium | reverse complement strand
GGCTAATGGGTGGTTCGTCCTATGATATTGCTGAACAATTGCTAAACAGGATTCTTTCAAATATAGTAAATTCCGAGAACTAAGGCTCACTTTTGTTATTTTGTTATTTGCATCTGTGGCGGAAGCTGCGCCTCGCGGCGTATTTATAACGGGTTTGTTTAATTACATACGCGCGGTGACGAACCTAGAGTGTTACGTCTTTTTTACTCCTCGCGCTCACTGTATTTTCTTTCTTGTGGTGCCTCCAGTGCGTTCCAATCATGTCTCGCCAGCCCAGCTAATAGCAATGCGTCAGAGAAACTGGGCATAGATCATCATTTTGCGCAAGTGCTACCCGAAGATAAAGCAAATCTAGTTGCACAGCTTCAAGCGGAAGGCAAATCTGTCTGCTTTATTGGTGATGGTATCAACGACTCGATTGCGCTCAAGAAGGCAAATACATCGATTTCGTTGAAAGGGGCAACGTCAATGGCAATGGATGCCGCCCAGATGATTTTGATGGATGGCACACTGACACAACTACCAACGCTATTCCGTTTGTCTGATCAATTAGAATCCAATATGCAACGTAATTTTGCAGCAGGAACTATTCCCGGAATAATCTGCCTGGGCGGTGTCTTCTTTTTTCATTTTGGCGTCCTTATTGCTGGTATATTATCTTGGGCAGGGCTATCATTGGGTGTGGCCAATGCGATGACGCCCTTAATCAACTATCAGCGGCAGAATAGCGAAAGTAAGCAACTCAAATCACCCCCAAAAATGTAAACACAAGCGGATATGGTAAAAATTCATCCAGCTTTATGTTCTGGTCAAGTACTGAGAATCATTATATCATGATGTTGGCGGTATGCTGCTCCCATACTGATCCCATATTGATCCCATGTGTATAGACTATCATAAACTTTAGAGTTCAATCTGTTTATGAAGACACATCGAGATATTGCAGATTGTACAAATGTCATATAGAACAATAAGAGAGAAGATATGCGTACAAGGCTCAACGATTTTTGGAAAAAATTCAACCTTAGAGGAAAATCGCATCAAACAAAGACGAAACAAAAAAGCCGTCTTATCTCAAAGTTGGCAACAATCCCCCTCCAAGCCTCTATATCAAATTCATATAACCATTTTCAAGATGTATATACACATCCCCTCCTTGACAATATCTATTTGCAAGCTGAGTCATTGATTCATACGTCTTTGAAAATAGAAATAGACCCTACGCAGATTGAGGGGAGATCATTATCTCCAGATCGGCCATCTGAAATATCACTAGAGGAGCAGCAACTTAATCGTGATTTAACAGCGTCGCTCCTTGTTTTTGCGATTAACAGCATTTTTGCGATTACATATCCACCGCTATTATGGCTCAGTTTCCCCTTTACGGTGAAAAATATGAGCGTTTATATGGAATGGACCGCTGTCGAGTTCAAAGATACACACAAAGTTGGCTTTTTGGGCCTGTCTGTGCTTGGGTATACATGGCTTTTTATAAGACAAAGGTGGTGGATATTGTCTTTGATTGATACTATATACTTCGCAAATGAGAAATTTTTACTCAAAACACGCGGTACATCACATTGGCAAGGTCGTGTTGGAATGAAGGAACAGAATAAAGGAAATGAAAAATGATGAATAAAACATCTATAAGGCAACCAAACATCATCTATATCCACTCCCACGACACAGGTCGCTATGTCCAACCCTATGGCTATAACGTCCCCACGCCCAATATCCAGCGGTTGGCAGATCAAGGCGTCCTCTTTCGTCAAGCGTTCTGCGCTGCCCCTACCTGCTCGCCCAGCCGCGCTGCTCTGCTGACAGGGCAATCACCGCACAGTGCAGGCATGACGGGGCTGGTCAATCGCGGCTTTGGTCTCAATGACTACAGTCAACACATTCTGCACACGTTGCACGACGCGGGCTATCACACAGTGTTGGCGGGTTTGCAACATCTTCACCGTGACCGCGATCAGCTTGGCTTTGATGAAATCGTTGCGCCGCCCACCAGTCGCAAGGTGGATGATGTGGCCCCTGCTGCCGTCAAGTTTATTACAACTGTACGCAAATCGAACGCCAATCCTTTCTTTATAGATATCGGCTTTGGTGAAACCCATCGCGAATTTCCACCCATTGGTCCTGATGATGACCCCAACAAGATGCGTCCACCTGCCCCATTGCCCGATACACCGGAGACAAGAGAGGACATGGCCGCCTATTGCACAATGGCGCGCAAGTTGGATGAGGGTGTGGGCATGGTGCTGGATGCACTGGACGAGGCAGGGCTGGCCGATGAAACGCTGGTCATCCTCACAACCGATCATGGCGTTGCCTTTCCCGGCTGCAAGGGCAATCTGACCGATCATGGCATGGGCGTCATGTTGATGATGCGTGGCTCGTCGCAGATTGCGGATGGCAACTTTGTCGGTGGTCGCACCATCAATGCCATGATCTCGCACATTGATGTCTTCCCCACGCTGTGTGACCTGCTGTCAATTGACGCACCCTCATGGCTACAGGGTAAGTCGTTTATGCCTGTCATGTCTGGCGAGGTCGATGAGATCAATGACGAAATTTTTGGTGAGGTCAGCTATCATGCCGCCTATGAACCCAAACGGGCAATTCGCACCAAACGCTACAAGTACATCCGCCGTTATGTGGCCGAACACACAGGGCATGCTGGTCCAGTGCTGGCGAACTGTGACGACAGCATCAGCAAAGATGTGTGGTTAGATCATGGCTGGGCAGACCAAGAAATCGCAGTCGAACGGCTCTATGATTTGGTCTTTGATCCCAATGAAACCAATAATCTGGCAACGGATGCGGGGTATCAAGACATTTTAGCGGACCTGCAAGCACGGCTGCATGAGTGGATGGTACGTACAGATGACCCAATTTTGCAAGGTGGCGTCATTCCAACGCCACCAACAGCAGTGATCAACAAGATTGACGCACGTTCACCCAAAGAGACGAGTGGACGTTCTAAGGTGACAGTGTAGAACATGAAAATTTAACAGGAAGGTCAGGAAGGGGTTGAGCGTGAAAGTAGCATGGACATCCTTGTCCGTGTCGGGTGACAGCCCGAAGGGTGCGCACAACGGCAAGGATGCCCATTCGACCTCCGTATCCTTGACAACTGACGCCTTGAAGCATCATCCTGATCTTCGTTTCCTTCTTCTGAATTTATCAACAGAGGTAGTATGACAGAAAAAACAAAAGCATATACATTTTCTGATTTAACCAAGTCTAATTTCTCCGAAGTTGCGGCGGTGCAAATGTTAGAAGATACGCCTGAGTCGATTTGGCATCATGTAGAGCAGACGCCTTTGGATGAGACAGAACAGGTTGTGATGCGCTATCTGTTGGGTAAAATGCAGGATGGGCGTGTCAGTGTTATGAATGAAGCCACGTTGTGGTCACGCGTCAACTATCCAGTTTTGACATTGGCCGAGACTGAGCGTATCAAAGCTTGGTCCGAGATTTCGATGGAAGCCTCGCTCCCACATGTGACGCTTAAAGGGGATGTGGATGGTGTATTGGGATGGACAACTTCGGGATTGTTGGAGCTACCCTATTTTGTGATTGTGGAAGCCAAACGGGGCATCGAAAGCAAAGACCCACGTTATCAACTGTACGGGCAGTTATTAGCAACATCATCACTAAACCAGAACCAACTGGGTCAATCAGAAGAGGCTGATATGACACCACCACTCTACGGCTGTTATATTGTTGCTGAAACATGGACCTTTGCCAAGGCGCAGGTTGCCAACATTGCCTCTCATTACCCGACGTTACATTTGATGCTCTCACGCGAGTATTCCATTCGCTTTGAGATGGAACTGATTGCCAAGATATTGAAACAGATTACGAGGCTTTATGCATGACCAATCTATCATGAAACTCGGATTGAAATCCGAGTCTGATATAAGCAAAACCTGATAAATCAGGTTAGTATCGGCAACTATCCAGTTCGCTTCAGCACACTTTGCATGGCAGACACCATATTCATTTAGTGGCACTCTTTGTTTTATAAGAAATTAAAAATAACATATCAGCCATCCTCCCCCATTAGCTCTAGCTGAAATCGATAATCGAGAGACAATTCTTCACTTTCCGCAAAGTAATACGCTGTCTCTGGGTCAGATGGAGGAAACATGTTGCGAATCTCCTCAATTACTGCAAGTCCCTCCAAATCCCCTTCCGGTGTACGTGGTGGCTCTTGTGGATACATATCTTTATCTCCCATAAGTTCTAATTGAAATCGATAGTCGAACGATAACTCCTCGCTTTCGGCAAAATAACGAGCGGACTCAGCATCAAGGGGTGGAAACCACGACCGAATCTCTTCCAATTCGGCAAGTGCCTCCAAATCCCCTTCCGGTGTGCACGGTGGCTCTTGTGGATATGTATTATCATCAGGCTGTTCATCAATCAAAGAAACCAGTTGGGTTTTGACAGATGAGTGATTTTGTGTAACATGCATAGCGCGGTCCTTTCTCTAAAAATTGAAAATTTATATCGCCATGATACGATATCGAGTGAAATCGTGCAAAATTATTTATCCGTATTCGTGTTTTTAATTTTTTTATTTTACCAATGACGAGACCTTAATATATGACCAATCAGCCGTTACTATCTGATACATTTACCTTTAGCCAATCCAGCCTCCAAGCCTTTGTCAACTGTCCACGCCGCTTTTGGCTGGCCTATGTGCAGCAACTACCCTGGCCTGCCATCGAAGCTGCGCCTGTACAGGACCATGAACATCTCATGCGGCTTGGTGCAGACTTTCACCGTCTGGTCGAGCGCACCGAAATTGGTCTTGATTCAAAGTTACTGTCGGTGGGTTTGGCCGATCCGCTCGACCAGTGGTTTGACGCTTATCTGCGTTATCGTCCCCATGATCTGCCCGACCAACATGTGGATGTTGAGCATGTGTTGAGTATCCCCTTTGGTGAAGAAAATCCGGTGCAGCAATCACAAGAGGGCGAACCTGCCCAATATCGACTGGCGGCCAAGTATGACCTGTTGGCGGCGGCAGACCAATCACGCGTCGTCATCATCGACTGGAAGACCAACCGCAAACGTACCGACCCTGCGGTCCTGAACCAGCGGCTCCAGTCGGTCGTCTATCCATATGTCGTGGTCGAAGCCAGCAGCCATCTGCCTTGGGGACCGATTCGACCGGAGCAGGTGGAGATGCGCTATTGGTTTGTCAGCGCACCGACGCAGCCCGTCATTCTGCGCTATGATCCCATGCAACATGCCAACAACCATGCTCGCTTACAGGGCATTCTCAGCGATATTCTGGCGGGAGAGACAGAGGCGGATTTCCCCAAAGTGGCCGACACCGAGGGCAACCGTCGCCGCTTCTGCAACTACTGTGTCTATCGCAGCCACTGCAATCGAGGCATCAGCGCAGGCGATATCGAGGATGTGGACGGTGAAATCGACACGGATGATTTCTTCATGGTCGATGTCGAGTCGGATTTGGAATTTACGTTGGATGATGTGGGGGAACTTGCTTTTTAGGGAAGAGAGGAAGGGTTGAAAGGTTGAAAAGTTGAAAAGTTGAAGGGTTGAAAGGTTGAAGAGTAAAAACAGTCACAAGGTAACAGTGAAGTATGCAGTATGGTGAGACAAGGAACCAAGAGTTGCAATTCACCCTGAGACCCTTCCACCTTTCAACTTTTCAACCCTTCAACCTTCAACCCTTCAACCCTTCAACCCTTCAACTGGAGCTTTTTTATGACAAAACAATGGACTATTCTACCACAAGTAGAACCGCTACCCGAACTGAAAGAAGAAGTAGGTGGGCATCCGCTGGTGGCGCGGTTGTTGGCGCAGCGGGGGATTACAACGTCGGAGGCAGCGCGAGCGTTTTTGGACCCGGATGAATATATACCGTCACGCCCGTTGACCTTGCAAGGAATGCAGGCAGCAGGGTATTGCTTGCAGGATGCGATTGTCAACCGTAAGAATATTTTGGTGTGGGGTGATTTTGATGTCGATGGTCAGACGAGTACGTCGCTGTTGGTGGCGGGGTTGCGTCAACTGGTGGAAGGGTACTCCGAGTCAGCGCCGATGCTACAAAGTGGTGAACAGCCACTGACGGGTGCGCGGGCGGCGTTGCATCATGTGCGTTTTCATGTCCCCAACCGCTTTAACGAGGGGCATGGTATCAAGCCCGATCACCTGCAAGTGTGGCTGCGTGACCCGCAATGGCGTCCCGATGTGTTGCTCACCTGTGACACGGGCATTGCCGAGGGTGCGGCGGTTTCAATGGCAAAGGAGCAAGGGCTGACCGTTGTTGTCACCGACCATCATGACATTCCCGTCGAGTTCTACGATCATGGCGACCTTGCCAACTTCCATGAACCGACCCATGTTGCCAATGTGCGTCGTGCCGATGCCATCATTAACCCCAAACTGCAACCCAAAGATGATCCGCTGAGTACCTTGCCCGGTGTCGGTGTGGCCTATAAACTGATTCAACATCTCTTTTCACTCATGGGGCGAGCGGGGGAAGAAATTGAATTTTTGGATTTGGTGGCGTTGGGCATTGTGGCAGATGTGGCCGAGCAGGTGAATGATGCACGCTATCTGCTGCAACGGGGATTGCAACAACTGCGTGTGACACGGCGACATGGGTTGCTGGCACTGATGGATGTGGCGCGCCTGACACCCGCCAACGTCAACGCCGAGGACATCGGCTTCCAGTTGGGGCCGCGCATGAACGCACTAGGGCGATTGGAAGATGCCACCGTGTCGGTGGAACTACTGACCACGCGTGATGCCATCCGTGCAGGGACATTGGCTGCGCAGATGGAACGGCTTAATCAACAGCGTCGGCTATTGACCAGTCAGATGACGGCAACGGCGATGGAGATGCTAGAGCGGACTCCCAAATATCTTGACTACAACGCCATTGTGCTGACCCATCCCGCCTGGCATCCTGGCATTGTCGGCATCGTGGCTTCACGCTTGGTCGAGGAGTTCAACAAGCCAACCGTGCTATTGCTCAACCCACCGGGCAAAGATGCGCGTGGTAGCGCGCGCAGCATCCCTGGCGTGGACATTGGCTCATCCATTGCAGGGTGTAGCCATCTGCTCATTGGGCATGGTGGACATCCCGGTGCAGCGGGCGTCACGCTGGAGGCAGACAAGATCGATGCCTTCCGCCGTGAACTGAGCCGCCAGATTGACCAGAATCGCAATGATGATGTGCCGACTGGTTTGATGATTGACGCCGAACTCCCGCTAACAGGTGAAGATCGAGTCACGCGTGAACTGGCCGAAGAAATTGACCGTGTGGCCCCCTTTGGGCAGGGCAACCCCACGCCACAGTTTATAAGCCGAGGGCTAAATGTGGTCAGTGATCAGCGCATCGGCCAAACTGGCGCGCATAGACGACTGACTGTGCAGAGCATTTTGGATGAGCAGATGATGGGGGATGGCGACCCCAACAAATACCAAGTGTTGTGGTTTAACGGTGGTGATGTTGAGCTACCCGCTGGTCCTATCGACTTGGTGTATACACTCAACATCAACGAGTTTCGCGGCAAGCGCACCCTGCAACTGATGTATATAGACCATCGTGCCGCTGAACGCCTAGAGGAACTGGTCGAAGACGATGATGAACTGACACTCCCTTTGGGGCTAGCACAGGGTATTGAAATCCACGATTTGCGTGGCAGCAGCTTTGAATTTTCCTTTTTGCCACCACCAGAGCAAACCATTTGGTATGCGGAAGGACCCAATCTGCCATTAAAGTCATCCGCAGAGCAATCTATGAATGGCATCCAAACTCAGCAAATCCTCTACGCCCCACGCACCGCCATGCCCGACTATCACCAGACCCAGCGTTCGCATCTTGTCCTTTGGAACGTCCCACCTTCACCCAACCTACTCACTTGGCTGCTCGATACGACCAAACCGCATCACGTCTACCTCTGCGCCCGTATCACCACCGAGGACCGCCTCGACAGCTTGGTGCGTCACGTTGCCAGCATGTGTAAATATGCCATCAACAAAAAACAGCCGACGGACATCGAGCGTATGGCCGCCCGTTTGGGGACCACTGAGACCGTCATCCGCCACAGCCTGCTTTGGCTACACAGCAGTGGTCACATCCGCATTGTCGAGTGGGGCGAAGGCGATCAGGTGAAGATTGCCAACATAACTGGCGGGTCGCCTAGCCTTAGTGCCTCCGTTGAAATGCTAAGTGCCGCCATTGATGAGCAGTTTGACACCGACCCAAACTATCTCAAAACACAGTTGCAGGCGCAGTTAGCCGAGGTGCGGGCCTATCGACGCTTTTTTCAGCGAGCCAAAATCAAAGAATTGGGTATTGGTTGACGAGGATTGAATGACCTTATTCATTTCTGAAAGTCATCTTACTGCACCAACAACGGCTCTGGCATCAGCATATGATTCATCTTGATTGCCTTTGTGTTCATGTAGAATCGATTCTCACGATGAGACGCTACCTGGTGCGGCATTCGTTCCAGCACACGAATATGATTGGCTTCCAAGTCAGCAATCTTGCGCGGGTTGTTGGTCATCAGTCGCACGGCAGACACACCTTGATCATGAAGCATGGCGGCGGCAACGGCAAAATCACGCAGGTCGGGTGGAAAGCCCAGATGAATATTGGCCTCAACCGTGTCCAGCCCTTGATCCTGCAACGCATAGGCACGAATTTTGTTGGCAAGCCCAATCCCACGCCCCTCTTGACGTAGGTATAGCACCGCACCATGACCCACTTTGGCAATTTGGCGCATGGCGGCATCCAACTGATCACCACAGTCACAGCGCAAAGACCCCAACACATCACCCGTCAAACACTCAGAGTGTAGCCGAATCAATGGTGGGTTCTTGCGAAGGTCGCCCATCGAAAGTACAAGATGTTCGCGCTTGGCTGCGTCGCGATAGGCTGTCACCGTAAAATTGCCATACTTGGTGGGCATCTCGGCAGACTCGACACGATGCACCGCATGTCGTGTAAGCTTGAGCCGATATTGGACCAATGCTTCAATCGAAATCAGCTTTAATCCATGCTTCTGGGCAAAGTCCTGCAAAGCGGGTACACGTGCCATCGTACCATCTTCGTTCATAATTTCACAGATGACCGACGCAGGTGTCAGCCCAGCCAACGTGGTGAGATCAATGCCTGCCTCTGTATGACCCCGGCGGGCGAGAACGCCTTGTGGGTTGGCGCGCAGCGGGAACATATGCCCCGGCATGGCAATATCCTGGGGGCCGCTGTTGGGATCAATCAGCGTCTTAACCGTGTGCGCACGGTCGCCTGCTGAGATGCCTGTACTGACACCCTTTTTGGCCTCAACCGAAATGGTAAAGGGACTACTAAACCCAGAGGTATTGCCCCCTGCGGGAACCATCATCGGAATGCCTAAACGGTCCAAGTCTTCACCACACATGGTAATGCAGATCAACCCGCGCGCCTCTTTTGCCATAAAGTTAATCATCTCTGGTGTGGCAAATTCTGCCGCAATCAGCAGATCGCCTTCATTTTCACGATTCTCATCATCAACAACAATGATAGGTTTGCCCGCTCGCAACGCTGCTAAGGCTGATTCAACTGTATCAAATGTCTTCTTTTTCATGGTGTATTCCTTTAATTGTATCCATTCTCAGCCAAAAATGACCAAGAAATGTCTTGTTTTTTGGTTTCTATCGGTGTACTTCCCAAATGAGAAGCCAACATTTTTTCGACATACTTCCCCAGAATATCAACTTCAACGTTGATTTCATAGCCAACTTTTTGGCTGGGCAAAATAATTTCGGTCTGTGTATAGGCAATCAGCGACACTGTGAAGCTGTCATCATAGACATCCACGACCGTAAGACTGACACCATCTAAGGTGATAAATCCTTTGGGCACAATGTAACGCATCAAGTCTGGGTCCACTTGGATTGTCACCCAAAGCGCATCCTCGTCCGGTCGAAACTGCGCCACTGTGCCCACACCGTCAATATGCCCTTGGACAAAATGCCCACCCATGCGTGATGTTGGCGTCAGCGACCGCTCCAGATTCACCGCTGTTCCTTGGCGTAAGTAGACTAGATTGGTGCGTTCGCGGGTTTCTGGTGCAAGACCAACGGTGAACGATTCGTGATCAAAATGGGTGACCGTGAGACATGTGCCATTGACACAGATGCTGTCGCCCAGTTTTGTACCGCCTAGCACCACCTTGGCAGCAATGGTTAGATCGTAGCCCTGCCCAGCCCGCTGAACCCGCCGAACCTGACCCACTTCTTCAACAATTCCTGTAAACATACTGTTCTTATTCCTGTGTAAATCCGACTATCTAAGCTTTGCTGAGTCGAGTCAGCTTTATCAGCCCTATTCAATCTCAAGTAGTCGTAAAGCCTTCTCAAGTAGTCGTAAAGCCTTCTCAAGTAGTCGTAAAGCCTTTGATGAGTATATCTTTCCCAACCTGTTCAATGGTTGTATTTTGTAACTGATAGGCGTCTGTTAATGAGGAAAATCCGCTGCCGCCGACAGGGCTAGGCGCATTTTCACCACCGATAATCGTGGGAGCGACAAATGCCCATACTTCATTGACCAAGCCTGCGGCAAAGCAGGACCCCAGCACCTGACCACCGCCCTCGACCATCACGCTTTGAATCGACCGCTCGCCTAAGAACATAAATAATTCGGCCAGATCAACTTGTTTTATTTTGGTTGTGGTAGTTGTGATGATTGTCTCGACACCTTGCTGATGTAGCGCATTGCGATGTGATGTTGACATGGCGTCTGTTGTGGCAACCAGTGTCTTCCCGGATAGTGATGGCTGAAATAGCTGTGCATCCAGTGGGACACGCCCCTGACTGTCAAGGACAATGCGGAGAGGGTGGCTGATGTTGTCGTAGCTATGATTCTCTGGTAGTCGTGTGGTTAAACGCGGATTGTCCGCAATCGCCGTGCCAGCACCCACCAATATGGCATCCACTTGATGGCGCAGTTCATGCCCTTTCTGGCGTGCTTCGGGTCCTGTAATCCATTGGCTGTGGCCTGTATATGTGGCAATCTTGCCATCCAAACTCATGGCGAATTTGGCGACAACGTATGGTTGTCCTGTACGGATGTGATGAAAGAAAAAGCGGTTGAGATGCATGGCTTGGTCAACACATACGCCTTGATGGATATCAATCCCTGCGGCCACTAATCGGTCCCGCCCGCTGCCGTTGACAACCGGATTTGGATCGCCTACGGCATAGACAACACGGGCAATCTCTGCGCTTATGATGGCTTCGGTACAGGCTGGTGTGCGCCCATGATGATTACATGGCTCCAAGGTCACATACATCGTGGCATCCTTGGCCGCATTACCCGCCACCCGCAGTGCCTCCACCTCAGCATGAGGTTGGCCTGCGCGATGATGATAGCCTTCACCGATGATGACGCCATCTTTGATAATCACAGCCCCCACAGCCGGATTGGGGCTGGTCAACCCCTCTGCACGACGCGCCAAGGAGAGTGCCCGCTGCATATAATATTCATGTGTATGCCCAGCTGTTTGCATAAAAAAACGCCCTCAAGATTTTACAATCTCCAGAGCGTTGTTGTAGATAAAGTTGAATGGATTGGGTTTTGTGAATACCAAAATAGAGGGTATGCACAAAAATTAGATGATACACTACTATAACAGGTTTGGGAGGGGAACAGATTTTTATTCCCGCGCGAAAAAGAATCCGTTTTTTCCCAAATCCGCTATAGTATTGTTTACTACATCAAATAATTTCAGCGAACCCAAAACAGCACTTTGTATAATACTGTGTATCTGAGACTTTTGTAATCAAAAACTGCCCGATCATCAATTAAACATATTGATAACAGACTTCGTGCTGTTGGAAAAAATGTAAAATTCAAAGACTCACACAAATTCCCCTCTAGGAAACCTCTGCACCCTTTGTGTTCTCTATAGCTTCTTCAAACAGCCAAACTCAAAGCACAGGTATACAAAATACCTGGTATGACCCAATATCCACTTCAATCTTCTCCCATCCGGACTATACCGTCGGCTTTGGCTTCTCACCAAATCAACCTTATCCAAGTTCAAATCGGGAACCTTGGATAAGGGTCACGGGCTTGATTTGTCATTCATTTATCAACACAGGACGCCACCCAAAGGTTTCGGCTTAAGTGTTGGCGCGTAAATGCAAATCATACCGTCGGTCAGGAATTGACAGATACATTTCTTTTATTCAACAATAGATTGATAATGTGTCTGTCTCACCATGCCCCGAAGATTCTGTTTATAGTATGATCAGGAGTATAACACAGTTTGCACAAAATTGTGTTATCGCAAATACGAATGGATTCATAAAGTGTTGGCGTTTGGTGTATGTACCGTTGTCCGGTGGTTCACTATAGTCTCTTGGCTGTCGTCCTTATTGTGGTGTGGAAAGGTGTTTATCAAACAGAGTTATGGTGAATATCAAGTAGAATTTCGTCTAACATGCGACGTGCATTGCGCATACCAATGGGGTTGGTTTCGAGATAATACGGAATAAAAATGGCCGCTTGCGAGAGCGCATGACCACGCCCACATAGCCACGTTGCCTCATCCACTTCAAGTGCATCCCATAACACGGCACGGCTCTCATTGGTAAACAGGCTCCACGCAATCATGAGGTCACAGGTTGGGTCGCCCACTGCCAGACCACCAAAGTCGATGATGGCGTGAACTCGACCCTGATTGATGAGGATATTGCCGGAAAGTAAATCGCCGTGAAGCCAGACTGGCTCATGATGTGGGGGCTGTGCGTCGAGTGCCGCTTCCCACACAGTGATGGCGGCTTGTGTGTCAATCATACCCTCAAGTTTTGCAATGGCCTTGCGCGTCTCCTCATCACGCAGGGCCAACGGCATCCCACGAATATTATAATTTTTGGCAGAAGGGCCACCCGTTGTATCGATTTGGCGTAACGCAGTCAAAAACTGGGCAATGTCGATAGCTGCCTGATTGAGATCACTGATGTGGGCATCTGCTGAGTTCTTACCGGCCAACCACTGATACACAGCCCATTGATGGGGATACTCGTCTGTGGGTTGTCCCTTCACCAGCGGTACAGGCACTTGAAATGGCAAATGCGGTGCGAGCTTGGGCAACCACTCGAACTCCTTGTCAATCTGCCCAGTCGCCCAATGGATACGTGGGAGTCGCACCGACATAGTATCGCCAAGTCGATAGATGGCGTTGTCGGTCCCGGTGGATGTCACGCGTTTAAGTGTCAAATTCGACCATTCTGGAAACTGAGCGGTCAACAACCTGCGTACAAGGTCTGTGCTTGTATCGACTTCATCTGTATGCATTTTCATGAGCTAAAATCACGTGGTCGAAACTTATCATCATTCAAAATCGAAACCATATCATCGCCTGTCACAGCAACGACAAACAGCCCTTTTCGATAGGCGTATCGTGCAGCACTTTTGTCTACGTGTAAGCCAGCCACCGCCCCAAAGACGTTATACTGCTGATAATCAGGAAAAAATGTATACAGCCTCGACAAATCTTCTAAAAAGTCATCTACATCACGGCTCTTTAGCTTGCTCTTGATCTCAACAATCACCATCTCTTCGCCATTTTGTAGCACAAGGTCAAGCTCCATGTGGTCGCCATTTCGCTCGCTCTCCAGGTTACGCGCATTTCTGGTGACATCAATACCACGTTCACGAAACAACTTCACAGCCCCTGGTGCAACCAGTGCTTCAACTAAATCTCCCCATTCATTACCATATCGTCCTTCAAGTTTGCGAAGCCGTCGTTCGCTCTCTTTCATCCGCCGATCAGTCTCCTTCATTTGCTCATCAGTTTTTTCAAACAAGTGCCAAATCCGTGTAAATGCTTCCGCATTCGTTTCTTGTATCGTTGCCTGTGTACTCATTGTTACCTCCTTGCAAACATAGTTCTTACTTCTTCACCAACAAAATCAAATGCTCACTCCCACTATGATACTCCCCACCCTCAAAATCACCCCAAATCGCCTCGACCGAAAGCCCTGCCAATTTCATCATCAACTCCGCCTCGCTACGCCATAAAAAGCGCATTAAGAAAGGGCATGGCGTCTTTTTGCTTGTACCATCCGGAAAAATTTCTTCATAGATAAACAATGTATCCTGTAACTGCTCGGCCAAATCCAATCGACGCACCACCCACTTCAAGACGGTTGCACCCGTTCGCTCATCCGCCCACTGATCGGCCAACTCATAAACACCATCAATCTGTAGCAATCGGGGGATGTCGGGGTTAAAGACATCTATCAGCAGATAGCCACCCTGCCGCAAGTGCTTACGGACAGTAGTCAGCATTTTGATCTGATCATCGCTCGTTGTCAGGTGCAAGAATGTATTGCTTGTACAAAAGGCAAAGCCAAACCGACCAAACTTTTTTTGTGGCAAATTAAAGCTACGGATATCATCTTCAATCAATGAAAATTTAGCATCTGGCATCCCGGCCAATTTCTTCTGTGCAACCGCCAGCAAGTCTGGACTAATATCAACACCGACGACTGTACATCCGGCCTCAACCAGCGGTTGTAATACACGCCCTGTGCCACAACCTAGCTCTAAGATAGGCAACCCTTGCTCCAGTCCATAGGCCGTTGCCAGATCAACAATCGCCTCAATATCTTCGTCATAATTGCGATAGTCATGATCATAAAAAGGGGCAAATTGATTAAAGAGGGTTTGCTCTTCTTGGTTTGACTCTTGGTTTAACATCACTGTCATCTCTACTTTATATCATCCACAATCATCTTTGCCACACGGCGCCCCATCTCCACCGCGTAGTTGGTGCCGCGATCCCAAGGATACACTTGGCTCATGGAGGCAAAGTATAGTCCTGTCAACGGTGTACGCACATCGGGAATCATGTCCAGATAGCCCACAGGTGGCACAGGCTGTGCATACTTCGCCTTGTGAACCCATGCACCTGTCACCCAGCTACGGCTAAAGTGCGGATTAAACTTCACCAGATGGGGCGCAAATTCATCCAATAACTCCTCTGCACTCATCTCAAAATAGCGATGGTCGGCGTCAATATAATCGCCCATGTAGAGCAGGTGATCACCCCCATAATGGGATGGGTCAATCAGGTTGGTATGCTCGACCAGTGCCAGCACAGGCATCCCTTCTCGTTTGGGCAGGCTGATCCAGTACATATCCTCTGTTAGCTGACGGTCCAATGCCACTGTCAACACCACCGCCCCCATGCTTTTCAAGTTGCTCAGTTGCCCCAAGTATGTCTCTGGCAAGTCTGGCACAAGCCGTTGCATCAACCCTGGGCTGACCGTACTCAATACCCGATCATAGGTTTCACTAGAATCACCAGCACTGATTTGATATGTCTCATCGGCGTTAGGTTGAATACCACCCACTGGCGTGTTCATATGAACAGTGACACCCTTGTTCTCCACCTTTTCTACCAACCCATCGACCAATGCTTGAAAGCCACCCTCATAGTAGGCCAATTGCGGCGTTCGTTTATAAACACGCGCCCAGAACCATGCCTGATTCACGGTCTTATAATGCGGTCCAAATTTGCCCTCGAGCTGGAACTCCCACGCCGCTTCATAACCGCGATCTCCCATCCAGCGACGCATCCATTCATCGGCCAGTTGACGGTCAAAATGTTTCCAAGGCGGGTTGGGGTGTAGCCGCAGATAAGCCAGCACTATGCCCATACGGACCCGGTCAATAAACGGAACCAGTGGGAATTGCAACAGTCGCAAGGCACTATCCAGCGGATAGTTTTTCCCGTCATGATAAATCGCGGTCGTCGGTTTATGTGTTTTCAGCACATGCCCCAAACCGATCTCATTGGTCAAATCAATAATGTCATCATCATTGGTGAAAATATGGTGATAAAAATGTTCCAACGGCCAATCCCACTCAGGGCGTCCCTTGAAGCCAGCGGCCAATCCGCCCAGATAGGAGGCTGACTCATAGATGGTGACCTCAATCGGTTGTGCCTGGTTCTCCTGCAATGTATTGGTCAGATCATAGGCTGCGGTTAGCCCTGTGATGCCGCCACCGATGATGGCAACGCGCAGCGGTGTATGTTCTTGCATTGATATAATTAAAGCTCCACTTTGGTTTGTTATGTAATTTTTAATTCACCTGGCTGCACGCCCTGTTGCAAACGTAATTCCAAATCATTACGCGTTTTCTCATAGAGCCGCAATAAATCTTCATCTGTTCCCTTGTAAGACTGAATCGTCTGTGTCGCACACAGATAGCAGCCGCGTAAGAACTTATAGTTATTGCTATTGCAGCGTAGACAACCATCCAGCTTGATCATCATCAGCACAAAGGCCAAGTTATCGACATGCGTTTCTGGCAACACCGACACATGATCGACCAAATTGCGCCAATCATCCTCACGCAGATCACGCAAGCTGGGGATTAAATGTGCAGGGAAAAGTAACTCTGCTTTTGACGTCATGGCGAAATCGCTATATTCAGACACTGTTATGTCTCCTTTTCGTTTTTCAAGCGTAATGTATTCGGTTTGCTGGTAGGTCAGTGTTCAGTATTCGGTATTCGGTATTCGGTCATTGGTCACTGAATACCGAACACTGAACACCGAATACCGACCTACCAAATACCGACTATACTGTATACCTTCCATCGACATCCAACACTGTACAACCAATGCCAACACCATCCAGCTTTTGCGCAAAATCATAAGCGTCCTGCTGAATTGGCGGGAACGTGTTGTAGTGGCATGGAATGACATGCTTGGCTCCAGCAAACTGGGCCGCTTTCACCGCATCATCTGGTCCCATTGTGAAGTTGTCGCCGATGGGCAGAATGGCAACATCAACACCACCATCCTCGCCAATTAACTTCATGTCATAGGTGAGTGCTGTGTCGCCAGCAATGTATACACGTGTGCCATCATTAAAGGTAATCAGTAACCCAGCAGGGTTGCCACCGTTGCTACCATCAGGCAATGCACTGCCATGATGCGCAATCGTCAATTTGACACGGCCAAACGGGAAGTTAAATCCGCCACCGATGTGCATCGGATGCGCACTTTGAACGCCATTATTACCAAGCCAGTTCGCAATCTCAAAGTTGCTGATGGTGGTTGCGCCTGTGCGTGTTGCCAAGCCAATGGCATCAGCAATGTGGTCTCCGTGACCATGCGTTACCAACACATAATCCGCCGCAACTTCATCCGCTGTGACCGTTGCCACAGGGCTGTTGGGTGCAAAGAATGGATCGATAATTAAATTTGTGCCGCCGGCGTTAATGCCAAAGGTGGCATGGCCGTAATACGTGATTGTGATAGACATAATTCTCTCCTATATGAATATTGATATTTATATTGTTTCAAATGTCGAATGTTTCGCTTGGAAATTTTCAACATACTTTGAAATAGGGCCTGAAATAGCTATGCATCGCTAATGGTTTCATAAGATCATTGCACACGAATTGGGACTGGATACCCATTAATATCATCCTTAGTTACTTATTCAACCTGAAACACACGATAATCCTGATTTCCAAAACAATAAATCACAAACTGAGACACCTTTGCCTCTGGATACTCTCGCGCCAAACCTTGCACATAGCCCCGAATTTGCTCCAAATCCTCTTCCTGCACCTTAAACTCATCCAGCGTAATCTTATCTGCACTCAACTTTTTCTGAATCGCAGTGTTGGAGTAATACTTAAACTCAATCACCCAACGGATACCCGCAAACTTCTCATTGTGCTTGCCAATAAACTCAAGGTCGCTCTTACCTTCTGGGTAGGACCGCTCGACATTCCAGATGAAATAGCGTGACAGGTGCTGCATACAGACGTCATAGAAGGTAGTGCGATAGAAATTCTCGTTCATCTGCATAAAGACCGCTTCGGGCAAGTTTTTAATGTATGCATCCCAGTAGCAGGCAAATAATGCGTTTAAATCAGGCTCACGGACAAAAGCGGTTAATACGTCCTTATACGGATTGGTCACATCCAGTTTGTTGTATTTACTAAAATATTCAAGAAATGCTTGATATATATTCAGGTTTGGAAAGGCAAGTGAAAAGTCATCATTTCGTGTCAGAAGCCCCAGATAGAAGAGCGAATTGGGAAAAAATCGTTTTTCAAAAAATTTGTTGACATTAAATTTATTGGTTAATGCATAGGTATTATAAGAAATCGTGCGCCCCACCGCTAGCTGATTGACCATTGTCTCTGCTTCTTCTGGGTTCGCAACATGAAGACGTTCCATCCATCCAATATCAGTTTTGAGATTCTCATCTGCCAAATGGACTGTAATCTCTTCTTCTTCGACCAGATGATTCAAAAAATACATCAGAATTGTCGTATTATAGAGCGCGGTCTGCTCACCTCGTGTACCTGTTTTTACAAAGTGATAGCCATTGTAATTATTTTTGATGAGTTCGCCAATCACATTCCGCATATTACTAGGGGCATCAAGCAAAAAGGCATAATCCTCAAAAATCTCGTCCAATAACGCATCCACCTCGGCTTGCGTAAAACCCACCATTGTTTCAAAACTCGGTCTCAGCGTGAGAAATGACCCAATATTAAAAGCGGACGCTAGCTCGTCAATCGTCATCGGCAGAATGCCTGTAATGAAAATATTTTCAAAAGCCCATTTTTGACGACCTTCTTTGAGTTCTTGAAAGAAGGTTTTCAGAAAGCTGCCATCCTCTACCAATTTTGCATAGAGTGCCGTTTGATTTTTGACAATGAGCCGATTTGCAAAGCTATCATATTCGTCAATGATGACAAAGACGCGTGGTAAACGACGAGATGTGACATGTGTAATCAGTGTGGTGAGATTACTCGATACGGGTGCATCCAAATCAATGGGGATCATGTCATCCAACAGCGGCGCATATCGAGACCGTAACGCAGCCATCGCTTTGTTACATTTACTTTTGAAGCTTGCCTCGATATCAGCCAAAGTTGGCCCGGATTCAATACCGGAGAAACTCAGCGAGAGAATCATGAACTGATTTTGATTGCCAGTTGGATTTTGCCCAATCCATGTATCCCCAAATAGCTCTTCAAATTCATCCTTCTGCGCTAGGTCATAGTAGCTGTGAAGGATTGAACACAGAAACGACTTACCAAAACGACGCGGGCGCAGAAAAATTGGATTTTTAACCCGCTCTAATTTCGCAATATGCTTGGTTTTATCAACAAAATAGCCATTATCTCGACGGAGTTCTGCATAACTACCAGCCGAATAGATTACTTGTTTCATCCTATTTCCCTCCCGACTCACCTGACCCGGCTATAACACGACGCAGTTTCCCCATTATAAACGAAAGAAGCCAGACCTATCAAAGGTCTGGCTTACCAATTTCCGTCAGCAGTAGCGTATGAGCCTATTTCTTTGCAGCTTTCTCCGCAGCCTTTTTCTTTAAGGCTTCCATGCGCGCTTTCTTGGCATCAGCATCTGCGCCACCACCAGCCGCAGCGGCAGCTTTCTTCTCAGCCGCTTTACGTTTTAGCGCAGCCATCTTATCTTCTTTGCTCTGACCACCACCTTCCGCTTTAGCCTTCGCCTTCTCAGCTTCTTTTGCAGCCTTCTCCGCATCCTTGCGAGCCTTTTCCTCTGCCTTGGCACGTTCCTCAGCCTCTTCAGCCAAGCGACGTTCTTCTTCCTCAGCAAATTGTGTCGGCCACAGTGCTGCGTAGTACTCGACGGGCACGGTCAACTCAGCCTTGTCGTAGACCAAGTGTGGATAGCGTTCATAGGCCGCCAACTCGAAATCATGGTTCATCTTGATGGCGTCAAATGGACAGAACTCAACACAGTAGCTACAACTCATGCAGATCGCAGCATCGATGTAGAATTCCGCGGGACGTGCCACAGGACGACCGGATTCATCCGTGTCACGGATAATCCAGATACATTGCGGTGGACAAACCTTGGCGCAGATACCACAGGCTGTACACTTATCAATCTCTTTTTCCGTATCCCAAATCAACATAGGAATATAGCGGAAACGCTCTGGCAGTAAACGTTTTTCCTCTGGATATTGAATTGTCAACAACCCTTCCTGAGAAATGGGCTGATGAATAATACGACGGTTGAAGTCATCCAGCGGCTTGCTGTTTACATAGCGGCTTGGTGACTCTTTGCGGTCATCTGAAAATGTCTCGGCAAAGTGTTTTAAGGTGACACCCATGCCTTTGAGCAGTCCTGTTCCAAACATAATTGTCTCTCCTTAAACTTTACCTATCTACTTCACCCAATACAATATCAATTGCACCCAAAATCACAATCGCATCGGCCACCTTATAGCCCACAGACATGGGTCCCAATCCGTTCAAATTGATATAGCTTGGTGAACGCACGTGATAGCGGAATGGATTGGCTTTACCATCGCTGATGACAAAGAAGCCAAGCTCACCCTTTGGTGCTTCGACACGGGCATACGATTCACCCTCAGCTGGGCGGAAGGTGTAGCCACCCTTGCCCCCCAAGAATTCACCCTCTGGAATGTCGGTCAACGCTTGCTTGAGAATCTTGATGCTTTCGCGTGCTTCGAGCAGACGAATGTAATAGCGATCAAAGATGTCGCTGTTGGGCAGTGTTGGAATGTCAAAGGAGAAGCGGTCATAGATACTATAGGGTTCAGCCTTGCGAATGTCATAGGCAACGCCAGCTGCACGCAGCATAGGTCCGGTGATGCTTAGAGCAATCATATCCTCTGCGGACAGATAGCCAACACCCTTACCACGCACCGAGACAATTTCGTTGCCTGTCAACATGCGGTCCAGTTCATCCAAAGCACGTGGTAGCCGGTCATAGGCGAGATAACGTGCTCGTTCGAGCCAACCTTCAGGGAGGTCACGAACAACACCACCAAAGCGCAGATAGTTACACATGAGACGCGCACCGCTGACTTCTTCAAAGAGGTCAAGGATCATCTCGCGCTCTTCAATGGCGTAGAGTGCAGGTGTTTGTAGCGCGCCCAAGTCGTTCAAGATAAAGCCGATAGACCACATATGGTTGACAATGCGGGTGAACTCGGCCATGATGACACGGATGTACTCAGCACGTTCTGGCACTTCGATGTCGAGCAATTTTTCAACCGCCAACGCATACCCCAGATTGTTGCTCATGGAGTTAATGTAGTCGAGGCGGTCGGTGAATGGCATGTTCATCAGCCACGTATTGCGCTCACCGATTTTCTCATGGTTGCGGTGCAAGTAGCCCATGTCTGGCTCCAACGCCAGAATAGTTTCACCTTCAACACGTGCCATCATGCGGAATACACCATGCGTACTTGGATGGTGTGGCCCCAAGTTGATGACCAAATCCGAGGTATCCATGTGGCCCGCTTTGCCCGCCCCATTCATCGGTGCTTGGCTCACAGGCACATAGGTGACAGGCTCAGACCAATGCTCTGGGTCCCAGCCCTGTGGATAGGTGCTATTCTTGCCCCAAGGCAGCTTATCTTCCTGCCAGTCATAGCCCTTGGCTGGGTGGCGACTCTTGAACGGTTTGGTATCCTCTTCGTAATACGCCTCTTTCCAATCCTTGCGCATGGGATGCCCTTGAAAGCCTTCCCACATCAGGACACGACGCAAGTTTGGATGTCCTTCAAAGGTAACACCGTAGAGATCGTAAACCTCACGTTCCTGTAAGTTTGCACCCGGGTAGACACTGGTGGCGCTTGGAATCGTTTCATCTTCGGCCGGGACGCGGACATGGATGATCACAGGTCCGCCGCCCTTGGTGGTGCTGTAAAGGTGATAGACAACCTCAAACCGTTCGTCTACACTACCCCGTTGCTTACCACCGTAGGATAAATAGTCAACACCTGTCACACTAGAGAGATAGTCATAGCTTTCCTCATCGCGCAAGTGGGTCAATGTATCAATAAATCTGTCTGGCGCAACAATCAGCGAAGCATCTGAGCTATCTGCCCAAGTGCCGATTACCGCACCTGGGACCGCATCACTGATTCTCTGAACCACGTCGTCATGCGTTTGTTCTGCAACAGCAGTACTCATAGTTCTTACCTTTAAGTCTTTCAGTGAATGGAAAGTGGATAAGGTTGCAAGTTATACTATGGCAGGTTGCGCGTTGCAAATTACCACTTTCAACTTTCAACTTTCAACTTTCAACTTTTCACACTACGCTGGCTGTTTGAATTTTGCCGTGAATTTTTGTTGGGCAGCAATCAGCTTGCTCTTCACATCATCCGCCATTGGCTCTGGTGCAAGGCGTTGTGGACCCGTGTCCGCAACAATCGCAGCCGCTTCACCCAGTGTGTATTCACGGATGAGTTGAATCTGGCGTGGATCATAGATGTCTGGCCCCAGCACAGGTACAGGCACAAAGTCTGATGTATCGCGCTGATACCAAGCTACTTTGGTGATGCTCTGACGTTCAACCTTCTCGTGAACTTTCATCAACCCATAGATCAATGCTTCTGGGGTTGGTGGACAGCCAGGTACATAGACATCAACTGGAATGTATTTGTCTATACCACTGACGACGTTGTAGCCTTCTTTGAATGGACCACCACCCGTTGCACAGGCACCCATACTCAAAACATAGCGTGGTTCGGCCATCTGATTGTAGATGCGCACAATTGCCGGAACCATCTTCTTGGTAACGGTTCCCGAAACGATCATCAGATCGCTCTGGCGTGGGCTGGGGCGCATGACTTCCATCCCAAAGCGCGCCAAGTCATAGCGACTGGCAGCAGAGGCGATCATCTCAATCGCACAGCAGGCAAGACCAAAGAGCAACGGCCACATACTCGATTTGCGGCTCCAGTTGTATACTTTGTCAACCGTTGTGACGAGTACATTGCCTTGCAGTTCGCTTGGGACATCAATTGTTTGTTGCAAGTATTGATATACTTGATCGCTTTTTAATTGCCCAAAATCAATCGGCTCGTTCCCATTGGGTGTTGAGCCATTTGCGGTGACACCATTTTCAGACATATTTGTTCTCTT